>NZ_JFJV02000205.1:0-112 GCF_000611145.1 Cupriavidus sp. SK-3
CTTGACGGCTCGCTTCGCATCGCTTGGGGGGGGGCATCGCAAGGATACGCTATCCCTGGCACGAAAAAAAACCGCCGGACGCGCCGGCGGGTTTCTTGCGGCCGCGGGAGCC
>NZ_JFJV02000205.1:138-31819 GCF_000611145.1 Cupriavidus sp. SK-3
CGTCCTGTTGCACGGCCCGGAGGCCGCGTTCAGGGTACTCAGGCAGCAGGCGTTTCTTCGGCTGCAGCAACGCCGCCGGCCGGCAGCGAGATGCTGGCGACAGCGGGGTTTTCGTCGCCGTGGGTGATGGCGCTCACGCCCTTCGGCAGCTTCACGTCGGACAGGTGCAGGGTCTGGCCCAGTTCCGCGTTGCCCAGGTCCACTTCGATGAACTCAGGCAGGTCGGCCGGCAGGCACGACACTTCCAGTTCGTTCAGGATGTGGTTGACGATGCCATGGCCCAGCTTCACGCCCGGGGCGTTTTCCTGGTTCATGAAGTGCAGCGGCACCTTGACGTGGATCTTGTCGGTGGCCGACACGCGCTGGAAGTCGACGTGCAGGACCAGCGGCTTGAACGGGTGCATCTGGAAAGCGCGCAGCAGGGCCTTTTCAGCCTTGCCTTCCACTTCGAGGTCGAGAATCGACGAGTGGAATGCTTCTTTCTTCAGTGCGTGGAACAGTGCGTTGTGATCCAGTTCGATCATCTTGGGCTCGGCTGCGCCGCCATAGATGATGCCGGGGGTCTTGCCGGCGTTGCGCAGGCGGCGGCTCGCACCCGTTCCCTGTACGCTACGCTCGAAGGCTACTACTTTCATGATGACTCCAAATGTAAGAGGGCTGTCCGCGACCAGACAGCCCGATGAATCGCGCCTGCACCGTAACCGGGGTGTCCCCGAAAAGCGGCCGCAAACGCGGTAAAGCCTTGAATTCTATCAGGAATCGGCAAACAGCGACATGATCGAGTCGCCCTTGACGATCCGGGTGAAAGTCTCTGCCAGCAGCGATGCGGTCGACAGTTGGCGAATCTTGCCGGACTGGATCGCATCGTCGCGCAGCGGAATGGTGTCGCACACCACCACTTCATCCAGTTCGGAGTCGGCGATACGGGCAGCCGCGCCGCCGGACAGGACCGGATGGGTACAGTAAGCGAATACCTTCAGCGCGCCGCGTTCCTTCAGCACCTGGGCGGCCTTGCACAGCGTGCCGCCGGTGTCGATCATGTCATCCATGATCACGCAGTTGCGGCCGTCGACTTCACCGATGATGTTCATCACTTCGGCCACATTGGCCTTGGGACGACGCTTGTCGATGATGGCCAGGTCGCAGTTCAGCTGCTTGGCCAGCGCACGGGCACGCACCACGCCGCCGACGTCGGGCGAGACCACCAGCAGATTGCCGTAGTTCTTCTCGCGCAGGTCGCCCAGCAGAACCGGGGAGGCGTAGATGTTATCAACCGGGATATCGAAGAAGCCCTGGATCTGGTCGGCGTGGAGGTCCATGGTCAGGACCCGCTCGACGCCGGCGACTTCCAGCATATTGGCTACCACCTTGGCCGAGATCGCGACGCGCGCCGAACGCGGGCGGCGGTCCTGGCGGGCATAGCCGAAATAGGGCATGGCGGCGGTGATGCTGCGTGCCGAGGCGCGCTTGAGCGCATCGACCATCACCATCAGTTCCATCAGGTTGTCGTTGGTCGGCGCGCAGGTGGACTGCAGCACGATAACGTGCTTGCCGCGAACATTTTCCTGGATTTCAACTTGGACTTCGCCGTCGGAGAAGCGGCCGACCTGGGCTTTCCCGAGCGGGATGCCGAGGTGCTGCACGACAGCCTCCGCGAGTTTGGGGTTGGCGTTGCCGGTAAAAACCATCAAGCCTTCGCTGCTCATTCGGTGCACCTGTCTTGCTGCTGGAGGGGGGAAAGATTGCTGCCGGCTAGTGCCGGCAGCTTTGTCGTGCGGGTCCATAAGGACACTATAGGAATGTAATGGCAGGGGAAGAAGGATTCGAACCTTCGAATGCCGGAATCAAAATCCGGTGCCTTGACCAACTTGGCGACTCCCCTACACAACCGGGCACGTCCATCGTCACATTCAACTGCCTGCGACGCCGAACGAAAAACTATTTATGCGAGCGTTGCGAGCGGGTGGTGCGATAAACTCTTCGCACACCTGCCATCCCATTCGGGAGGCAACCGGTCTAGTACCTGCTGCGCCGTTTGCGAGTCGTTGAATCGCGCAAACACGCAGGCTCCGGAACCGGTCATCCTTGCATGGGGACTGTATTGTCGCAGCCATTCAAGGGCTCGGGCAACTTCGCCGAACTTCACTGTTGCTATCGCTTCCAGGTCGTTGCGACCGAAACCGAACTTGTTTGTGCATCCAGTGAAGTCCGCTATTATGCTGATGGGCGTATCCCTTGTCAAGCGCTCGTCCGAAAAAATTGCAACGGTGGGAACATGCTGGCGCGGGTGGATGATCACGAACCAGCTTTCGGGCAACGCGACCGTCGTCAGTTCCTCGCCAACACCCTCGGCAAAGGCGTTTTCCCCATGCAGGAAGAACGGCACGTCCGCGCCCAGCGCGAGGCCGATACGCTTGAGTTCATCGCGGTCCAGGTGCAGCCCCCACAGATGGTTCAGGGCCAGCAGCGTGGTGGCCGCATCCGAAGAGCCGCCGCCAATGCCGCCACCCATCGGCAGCCGCTTGGCGATGGCGATGTCGGCGCCAAAACGGGTTCCGCTGGCCTGCTGCAGCGCCCGTGCGGCGCGCACGATCAGGTCAGTCTCGACCGGGACGCCGGCTACCTCGGTGGTGCGCTCGATGCGGCCATCTTCGCGGCGGCGGAAGTCCAGCGTATCGCTCCAGTCCACCAGTTGGAACACCGTCTGCAACATGTGATAACCATCGTCACGACGCCCGGTCACGTGCAGGAAGAGATTCAGCTTGGCGGGAGCGGGGCAGCCGCGCAGTTCAGCGGGGGGCAGGGTACGGGCAGTATTCATTGCGCTTGCTCCGGATCGATCACAAGGCGCACGGAGAGCGGGCTGCCGTCGCCATCGCGTGCCAGGTCGATACGGCGCGGCAGCGCCGTGGCTGCGGTTGCCGCGGCAGGGGTTTCCTGCCACGCCACATAGCGTACTGTCCAGCCGTTCTGTGCCAGGGTGGCCAGCCGCCCGCTCTCGTCGCGGGTGGTGCGCGCCGGGCTGCCCGGCGCGGGGCGCGCGTGCAGCCAGTCGCGCATGCCGGCCACCGGCAGCGAGAAGCCAAGCGCCTCTTCCAGCAGGGTATCCACCTCAGCCGCATTGCGCGGGGGCTGGTTGGGGAGGTCGAGCGTCGCGCCGGAAGGGGTGGACGTGACCACGGCAAGGGTCTGCCCCAGCGGCGAGATCAGGTCCAGCCGCACATTGCGGCCTTGCTCGTGCCATTGAAAGCTGCCCTGCACGCCTTCCTCGCGGCCGTAGCGCACGTAGTTGGCGGCGAAGCGTCCACTGAGGTCGCGTACCCTGGCGGTCTCGCCGGCGTCAAACTGCCGCGTTGGCGTGATGCTGGCGCAGGCGGCAAGCCAGACGGGGGCGCTCAGGCAGAGCAGGGCTAGGCGTCGGGATTTATGCATGTAGTCTGGCGCCCGCACCGGCGCAGCCGGGCGCCGGGCGTCCGGCCCGGCGGAGGTTTGCGGGCTGTCGGATGAATCGGGAGATTACTTGAGCGCGGAGAGCGGCACGTTATAGCGCCGCAGCGTGTCGATCAGGATGACGTTGTCCGGCTCGATCTTGGCGGCTTCGTTCCAGGTCTTGCGTGCTTCGTCCTGCTGGCCGAGTTGCCACAGCACCTCGCCCAGGTGGGCACCGATTTCCGCTTCGGGCGCCTTGGCGTAGGCGTTCCGGAGCAGTTCGGCAGCTGGCTGCAACTGGCCCAGGCGGAATTTGACCCAGGCCAGGCTATCCATGATGTAAGGATCGTCCGGCCCCAGCGCGGAGGCCTTCTCCAGCAACTGGAGGGCTTCCGGCAGGCGCACGTTGCGGTCCGCAAGGGAGTAGCCGAGAGCGTTGTAGCCCTGCTTTGCGTCGGGCTGCATGGCAATCACCCGGCGCAGCCGCTTTTCCATGCTGTCGTATCGCTTCTCGCGCTCGTCGAGCATGGCCAGCTCGTAGACCCAGTCCGAATTGTCGGGCTCGGCAGCGACGCGCTCCTCCAGCACCTTGCGGGCGCGGTCGTAGGCTTTGGCATCGATCAGCATGCCAACCTCGGCCTGCCGGATCGCCGTCATGCGCTGCGCGCGCTGGTCGGGCTCGGCAATATCCTCGGCATCGGCCAGCATATCGTTGAACACGGCCTGTGCGTCGTCGAGCTTGCCCATGCGCCCAAGAAGCTGGGCGCGCTTGACGGCGGCCGCGGGCGCCAGGCGGCTGTCGTCGATGCGGTCGAGCCACGCAACGGCGGCGGGGTAGTCCTTCTTTTCCTCGGCGATCTGCGCCAGGTACTGATAGGCGATATCGGGGCTGGCGGCCGGCACCTGCTCGGCCAGTTGCAGATACTCTTTCAGGTACTGCTCGGCTTCGTCATAGCGTTTGGACTGCAGGCTGGTCAGGCCAAGGGCGAGCGGCACGCGCGGGTCCTTGGGCGCGATCTTGCGCAGGGTCTCGAACTCGGCGCGGGCGGCTTGCAGGTCGTTCTGCTGCAAGTACAGGCGCGCCAGCGTGATATGGCCGTTGACCGAAGCAGGGGCCCTGCCGACGAACGACTTCAGGCCGGCGATGGCCTCGTCCGGTGCGCTGTCGGCGCGCAATTCAGCCGCCATCAGCGCTGCGGCTTCATAGTCGGGGCGGATGCGCTGGGCCTCGTCGAGTTCGGCCAGGGCGCCGGGAATGTCGCCGGCGGCTTCCTTGGCGCGGGCCAGGGCAAGGTGGGTTTCGGCAGAGCGGGCGTCGCTCGCCGTCAGGCGCTGCAGCAGGGCGGCGGCACCGGCGGGATCGCTGGTTCGCGAAAGCTGCTGCTGCATTTGCAGGATCGCCTCCGGCCGGTGGCTCGGCGGCACGCCATTGAGCTGCAGGGCCAGCAAGGGTTCGGCTTCGTCCCAGCGGCCGCTCAGGACGAGCAGGGTGGAAAGGACTTGCCGTGCACCAGCCGAGGTGGGCGCGAGTTCGGTCCACAGGCGCGCAGCGTCGAGCGCTTGCTGCGCGCTGCGTGCATTGAAGGCGATCTCGGTGGCGCGCTGGGCAAAGCGCGGGTCGCGCGTATTGCGGGCCAGTTCCAGGTAAGTCTGGTAAGCCGGACCGACCACGCCGCGCTGGGCCGAGATTTCCGCCGCCAGGACCCGGTACAGGATGTCGGCGCTCAGCGGCACCGCCGGCAGCGGCATTTTCGGCGGCAACGGGTTCGAGCGGACTGGCGTGACGGCTTCCGCCGCCACCTTCATCGCGGGCCTGCCCTCCGGGGGCGCGGCATGGCTGGCAAGCGGCGCCACGGCGCAGACCGCAAGCGCGGCCGCAGCCGTGGCTGCGAGCCTGTGACGCAGCGGCCGCCGGGTAGAGCGCCGGGTAGGAAGAATTTGAGCGATGGTCATCGGGGTACGGTCCAGGCGGTCCGACATGTGGGTGGGTGCTCCAGCACTCAAGGCGATGGGAATGTTAAAGGCATTGTAGCCTGCCGCTACAATGCCTTGCTGATCCGCATGGCACCAGTATGACTGGGTCTCTGGCGGTTGGAGTGGCACAAAAGGGAGAGGTTCGATGCCAGAGTTGCCGGAGGTCGAAGTGACCCGCCGCGGCTTGCTGCCGCACGTGTTGGGGCGGCGCATAGCCGACGTGGTGGTGCGCCATCGCGGCCTGCGCTGGCCGGTTGAACCGGATCTCGAGTCACAACTGACCGGCCGGGTGATCGCTCGCATCGAACGGCGCGGGAAATACCTGCTGCTGGAGTGTGTGCGCCAGGCTGCAGCCAGCCTTTTGCCGGATGGCTCTCCTTGCCCGCCGCTAGCGGATGACCGGGGCTGGCTGCTGATCCACCTCGGCATGACGGGTACCTTGCGGGTGCTGCCGCAAGCGCCGCCGGCGGGCAGCCACGATCACCTCGACCTGATCCTCGCGGCCCCCGCCGACACGCAAGCCGATGCCGGCACCAGCCTGGTGCTTCGTTTTCGCGACCCGCGCCGCTTTGGCGCTGTGCTCTGGAGCCCGCTCGAAGAGTCGCAGTTGCCAACACATCCGCTGCTGCGCAACCTTGGCGTCGAGCCTTTCGATCCGCGCTTCGACGGAGCCTGGCTGTACCGCCTCGGGCGCGGGCGCAGCGCAGCCATCAAGACGGTGCTCCTGGCGGGAGACATCGTGGTGGGCGTGGGCAATATCTATGCGTCGGAGAGCCTGTTTGCCGCCGGCATCCGTCCCACCACGCCGGCTGGCCGGCTCTCCCTGGCGCGCTGCGAACGCCTTGCCGTCGCGGTGCGGGACACGCTGGCCCGTGCCATCGAGCGCGGCGGCAGCACGCTGCGCGACTTCGTCGGCAGCGATGGCAGCAGCGGCTACTTCCAGCTGGATTGCGCCGTGTATGACCGTGCCGGGCATCCCTGCCGGGTCTGCGGCACCACTATCCGGCAGATCGTCCAGGGCCAGCGCTCGACTTTCTATTGCCCCACCTGCCAGCGCTGAAACCGCGCCACCCTCGTCACGGACGGCGCCGCACCGAAGTGTTTGTTGATTAACTTCCCGATGCTGTTGCACCGGGCCGATGGGCCGGCGCAACAGCGAGGCCCGCAGGCGACTCGAATTTCACAAAAGTCCCCCGGAAACCTGTATCTTCAACAAAGTAAAAAAGTGTTACAAAGACACCATGTCACCGCCCGGGTGCAGGCTATAGGACATCAAGACGCCAGGCCTGCAGCGCCGTCGCGGGGGCTTTTCGCCAAGCCGATCCCAGTGCCAATGACAACCCTCGCCCTTCAATTCGAACAATACGGCGCCTGGAGAACCGGGGTGCTCAATTCCCTGGCCGAATTCCGCTCCTGGCTGCAGCAGCACGATCTCTACGACGCCCAGGCCGACGAACGCGTCCAGCGCATCCAGGGCGTGCTCAAGAGCGACCGGCTCAAGGTAGCCTTCATTGCGGAGTTCTCGCGGGGCAAGAGCGAACTGATCAACGCCATTTTCTTTGCAGACTATGGCCGGCGCATCCTGCCGTCATCCGCCGGGCGCACCACGATGTGCCCGACCGAGCTGCGCTACGACGAGGCCGAGGCGCCGTGCATCCGCCTGCTGCCGATCGAGACGCGCCTGCAGGAAGCCTCCACTGCCGATTTCCTCGACGTCGACGCGCACTGGCATACCGTGCCGCTCGATCCCTCGTCGCCGGATGGGATGCTCGATGCGTTCCGGCACGTGATCGAGACCAACCGCGTCACCCGCGAGATGGCGGAATCGCTCGGCTTGTATAACGAGAACGATCCCGACGCCGCCTACGCGCTCGATGCCGATGGCATGGTGGAGATTTCCCGCTGGCGCCATGCGGTTATCAATTTCCCGCATCCGCTATTGCGCCAGGGTCTGGTGATCCTCGACACGCCAGGTCTCAATGCCATCGGCACCGAGCCCGAACTGACATTGCGGCTGATTCCGGATGCGCATGTCGTGGTGTTCATGCTCGCCGCCGATGCCGGCGTGACCAAGAGCGACCTGGATCTCTGGCGCAGCCATGTGAGCGCGGGCCACCGCAAGGGCTGCCTGGCGGTGCTGAACAAGATCGACGGTCTGTGGGACCCGCTCAAGTCGCCGGCCGAGACCGCGGCCGAGATTACGCGCCAGGTCACCAACAGCGCCCAGGTGCTGGGGATCGACGAGTCGCGCGTCTATCCGGTGTCGGCGCAGAAGGGCTTGGTGGCCAAGGTCACGCACGATGACGACTTGCTGGCGCGCAGCTGCCTGCCTCAATTCGAACACGTTCTGTCGGATCAACTGATCCCGCAACGGCGGGAGATCGTCGCCGACCAGGTACAGCGCTCCGTGGAGGAAATGGCGCGTGGCGCGCAGCAATTGCTGCAGAGTCGCCGCCGCAGCATCGTCGAGCAGTTGTTCGAGTTGCGCGGCCTGCGCGGCAAGAACCACGCGATGGTCAAGCACATGCTGATGCGTGTGCAGTCCGAAAAGGAAGAGTTCGAGCAGAGCATCGCCAAGTTCCAGGCGCTGCGTCTTGTGTTCGGACGTCACAGCGCCGATATCATCAAGAGCCTGCAACTGCGCGACGTGCGCCGTACCATGCGCGAGCGCCGGGAGCAGATGAAGGAGCGCTTCTTCTCGCGCGGCATGCGCGAGGACATGGACGGGCTGTTCGCCCGGCTAGGCGAACTGGTCAGCGAGGCTGACCAGAAGATTGTCCAGCTCCACCAGCTCACCGACAGCATGTACCGCCGCTTCAATGCCGAGCACGGTTTCACGTTGCCGGCGCCGATCCAGTTCGTCACCGCGCGCTACGTGAGCGAACTGCAGCAGACGCTGGCACTGGCCCAGACGCACTTCGGCGCCATGAGCATGCTGACCCGCTCGCGTCCGCAACTGGTGCAAAGCGCGTTCTCCACTGTTGCAAGCCGCGTGCTGGAAACCTTCCGCGATCTCAACCGCGATATCGAGATCTGGCTCAAGTCAGTGATGACGCCGCTGGAGGCGCAGGTACGCGAGCATCAGAAGCAACTGCGTCGCCGGGTCGACTCGATCGAGCGCATCCACGAGGCGACCGACACGCTGGAAAGCCGCATCGCGCAGCTGGAGGAAGTACTGAACGGGCTGGACGAGCGCAGCGGACGCATCGAATCCTTCTCCCGGCAGATCCTGCGGCCTGACGCCGAAGACGGCCAGCTCAGGGCCGTCGCCGCCTGAAGCACGGCTGGCGCGCGGTGCCGGAGGCGGCAAGGCGGTATCATGACGCGCCGCCGCTTCCGGCGCTGCCGCCTTTCCCGTCACGTTCCCGATGCCCCGCAAGCCAGCCGCTACTCCTGCCGTTTCTTCCGCCGATCTTTCCCTGACCGCCGTTGCCGCCGTTCCCGCCGATTTCGCCACGCGCGTGGTGGATTGGCAGCGCCTGCACGGGCGCCATGACTTGCCGTGGCAGAACACCCGCGACCCTTACCGGATCTGGTTGTCGGAGATCATGCTGCAGCAGACCCAGGTCAGCGCGGTGATCGAGTATTTCCAGCGTTTCGTCGGCCGCCTGCCTACCGTTGCCGCTCTGGCGGAGGCTAGCGCGGACGAGGTGATGGCGCTCTGGGCGGGGCTTGGCTATTACTCGCGCGCGCGCAACCTGCACCGCTGCGCCAAGAGCGTGATGAGCGAGCACGACGGCGTGTTTCCTACCGATCCCGAGGTGCTGGTGACGCTGCCCGGCATCGGCCGCTCGACCGCGGCGGCCGTGGCCGCCTTCAGTGCTGGCGTGCGATCCCCCATCCTGGACGGCAACGTCAAGCGCGTCTTCGCCAGGTTCTTCGGTATCCACGGCCATCCGGGCGTCAAGGCGGTGGAGAAACGCATGTGGCAAATCGCGGAGGAGGTGTTGCCCGCGAAGGGGCCTGGACAGGCCGAGGACATGGTGTCCTATACCCAGGGCGTAATGGATCTCGGCGCCACCGTCTGTTCGCGCGGCAAGCCGGCCTGCCTTGCTGCCGCAGCATCTTGCCCGCTGGCCAGCGACTGCGTGGCGCGCCGCGACGGCCTGACCGCCGTGCTGCCCACGCCGAAACCGCGTGCAGCCATTCCCGAGCGCAGCACCGTCATGCTGCTGGTCCGGCGCGGCCGTGAAGTCCTGCTGGCGTTGCGACCCGACAGCGGCATCTGGGGCGGCCTCTGGAGCCTGCCTGAAATGCCGGTGGATACCGTGCCCTTCGATGCCGAACTGGCCGAAGACGCCGCCCGCGAACGCGCCCGCGATTTCGGCACGCCAGGCACCGCCAGCATGGTCGGCGAACTCACCCACGTCTTCACCCACTTCCGCCTGCTGATCCGCGCCATCCGCGTGGACGTCACCGGCCTGAGCGCCCACGACGCAGCCGATGGCACTCCGCTACGCTGGCTCTCGCTGGACGATCTCGATGCGGTGGGCACACCGGCACCGGTGCGCAAACTGCTCGAAGCACAGGCGCTGGGGGGATTGTTCTAAAGCTAAAGCCCTTTGCCGCGTGGGAGGCTCAGAGAATATGGTGTTGACGCATGTACTTGTGCACGATCTCGATCCGCATTCCCGCGTCCGGCAGCGCCATCAACATCTGCTTGGCCTTGAGCGGCACGGGCAGCAACTCGCACAGCCGATTGGCCACCCAGCTCGGGTCATCCCACAGGAACGGCTCGGCAAACGGAAGCTTGCCCGGATGCTCCGCGTGGAGCGAGGCGACGATGCGGCGCAGCACCGCGAGGCATTCGCCCAGCAGTTCAAGCTTGCAGTCGATGATGTCGGGCGGTAGCAATTCCGCCTGGCCCACCAGCAAACCATCGGCGCGCACACTGTGGCCTAGCAGCCGGAAGCGCTGGCGCCCGCGCGCACTGATCAGCAGCACGCCAAGCTGCTCCATATTGCAGTCGACGATATCCGCCAGGCAGCCGATGGTCTCGGGCATGGTGGGCTCATTGGGGCGAGCTACCTCGTTGCCGCTTGCGATCAGGCAGACGCCGAAGGGGGTGTGATCGCGCATGCATGCGCGCACCATATCCACGTAGCGTGCTTCGAAAACGCGCAGCGGCAGCAGGCCATCCGGAAAGAGTACGGTGTGCAGCGGAAACAGCGGCAGGCCATCCAGCGCAGGCGGTACCGACGATGTACCGGACGAAGCGGTGGTCGAAGCGGATGAGCCGGGCGTGGCGTGTGAGGACATGCTGAGCCAGCAGAGTTTCGGGCGGGAATTGCCGAGCCTGGCCGCGAAACCTGCCGCTGCGGCGTTCAGCCGCCGGGTGCGAGCTCGCGGTGTCTCACCAGCACATTACCATGGGCGCGAAAATAGTTGGCAAGTCTTTCAGCGATGTACACGGAGCGGTGCTGGCCGCCCGTGCAGCCAATGGCGACGGTCAGGTAGCTGCGATTGTCCGCGATGAAACTTGGCAGCCACTTTTCCACGTAGGCGCGGATGTCATCGGCCATGGCCAGCACCATCGGCTGGCTCTGCAGGAAGTCGATCACGGGCTCGTCGCGTCCGGTCAGCGGGCGCAGTGCCAGGTCGTAGTAGGGGTTGGGCAGCGAGCGGACATCGAACACCAGGTCGGCATCGCTGGGTACGCCGTGCTTGAAGCCAAACGATTCGAACAGCAAGGTGAGCTTCAGGTCATCGCCGCGCACGAATTCCTTGATCCAGGCGCGCAGCGTATTGGTGCGCACGTTGCTGGTGTCGATACGGTGCGCGGCCTCCGCCAGCGGGCTGAGCAGCTCGCGCTCCATCTCGATGGCTTCGATCAGGGACGTGTCGTTGTATGGCGCATCGAGCGCATTGTCTGCAGCGCCCGCAGGTTCGGCATTGGCCGAGAGGGTCGCCTTGTCGGTACGCATCGACAGCGGGTGGCGCCGCCTCGTTTCCGAGTAACGCTGCACCAGCGCATCCGTATTGGCGGTCAGGAAAACCACCCGGACCTGGTGTTCGGAGGCGAGGTTGCGCAGCGTGCCGGGCAATTCGTCAAGCGATTCGCGGCTGCGGATGTCGGTAGCGACGCCAAGATGGGTGTAACCCTGGCTTGCGAGATACTGGGCCAGCGCCGGAATAAACTGAGCCGGCAGGTTGTCAACGCAGTAGTAACCTGCGTCTTCCAGTACGTTCAAGGCAACGGATTTGCCGGAGCCGGAGATCCCGGTGATAAGTATGATGCGCATAGCACGACAAGCATAACATCAGGTGATGACGCCGTCATGACGGCGAGGCGCCAGCAAAAATGGCGAACCGAAGGGTTCGCCATTTTCGCATGTCCGCATGCTAAGTGACGCGGGGGCTTACTTGGAGAGGCACTCGCTCATGAAGGCTTTGCGCTCGTCGCCCTTCTTGCCGGTAGCGGCCTTGTTGCACGCCGTCATCTTTTCCTGCTGGCTGTTCTTGGCGGGAGCGGCGGCGGGTTTGTTGGAGAGGCACTCGCTCATGAAGGCCTTGCGCTCGTCGCCCTTCTTGCCGGCGGCCTGCGTATTGCAGGCCTTCATCTTGTCCTGTTGGGAGTTTGTCGCCGCGGGCGCAGCGGGCGCCGCCGGTGCTGCCGGTTTTGCGGACGTTGCGGGTGCCGCGGGCGTTGCGGTTGCCGCGGCCGGTGCATTCTGGGCGAAGGCGCCGGTGGCGAAAAGCGGGGCTACCAGCACGCACATCGCGATCATTCTCTTCATGCTTGCTCTCCTGGCTGTGGAAAACTTCATGGCTGCTGGCCATGTCGGCGCGGCAACTCGGGCTGGGCTCAATGCCCATTACTGCACAAAACGGCTTGTGCCCCGAACGCGTTGACGACGGAAGCGCGGACGAATGCAATCAATTGAAAACAGCCCGGGCGCGGCGCTGGCTGCCTAGAGTAGCCGGCCCTGGCCCCGCGATGCCACATCGGCTTGCATCGCGGCGCGCTGGCGGTCCATGAAATCGCGCAGCGTGTCGATGCCGCGCAGGCGCAGGATGGTGTTGCGGACGGCGGCCTCGACCAGCACAGCGAGATTTCGGCCGGCCGCCACCTGGATCTTGACCATGTGGATGGGCAAGCCGAGCACATCCAGATATTGGGAATCCAGCGGCAGGCGTTCGAATTCGCCGTCGTTGCGGCGCACCAGCTGCACCACCAGTTTCAGCTTCATCTTCCGGCGCACCGCGGTCTCGCCAAAGATCGTCTTGATGTCGAGCAGGCCCAGGCCGCGCACTTCAAGCAGGTTTTGCAGCAGGGGCGGGCAGCGGCCTTCAATGAAATCGGGTCCGAGCCGGACAAAATCCACGGCATCGTCCGCCACCAGCCCATGTCCGCGTGAAATCAGCTCCAGGCCGAGCTCACTCTTGCCCAGGCCGGATTCACCCATCACCAGCACACCCATGCCGAGGATGTCGAGGAATACACCGTGCATGGTCACGCGCGGCGCGGAAATGCGCGACAGGTAGAGGCGCAGGTGATCGATCACCGCCGCCGAGGACACCGGCGTAGTGAACAAGGGCGTGGAGGAACGCGTGCAGCGCAGTTCCAGGTCGGGCGGCGGCTCCATGCCGTCGGCAATCACCAGGAAGGGCGGTTCCAGCAGGATCAGCTCACCCATCTGGCGCTTGCGCATCTCGTCGTCGAGACGCTGGTAATAGGTGATCTCGGGCTTGCCCAGGACCTGGATCCGGTTCGGGTGGATCAGGTTCAAGTGGCCGACGAGATCGGCCGCGGAAGTGGCTTCACGCGCGAACTCGACATCGAACGCCCGGTCGGCGCCTTCCAGGCCGGCTACCCAGGAGAGTTTGATATCGGCTGCGTTGTCGTCGAAGATCGACTGCGAGGTGACGCCAGTGAGTTCCATGCGGGTGCTTTCAGGAGCGAGCTTTCAGACAGCGGGGACAATTGCCCTGCTCGCCTGCGTAAAGATCGCCGAGGCCGGTCAGGGGTGCCATTGTGTCAGCAACTGGTGCACGTCATCGGGGGTGGGCAGGGTAGCCAGTCCTTCGCGCATCTCGCGGTCGGACAGCAACTGGGCGATCTCCGAGAGAATCTCCAGATGTTGCTGGGTGGCCTGCTCGGGCACCAGCAGGAAGATCAGCAGCGCAACCGGCTTGCCGTCGGGAGATTCGAAGGGGATCGGCTCGGCCAGGCGCATGAAGGCGGCAAGTGGCTGCTTCAGTCCCTTGATGCGGCCATGCGGAATGGCAACCCCGGCGCCAAGACCAGTGGACCCCAGCGATTCGCGGGCGAACAGGTTGTCGGTCACGGTAGCGCGCGCCACGCCATGGTTGTTCTCGAAGAGGAGCCCGGCCTGTTCGAACACGCGCTTCTTGCTGGTGACGCTGACGTCGAGGTTGATGTTGCCGGGTGGCAGCAATTTAGCCAAACGATTCATGTGGAATGCGCAGGGTTTTCTAGTAAGCAGGCCCGGGGCCGGGAGGCGTCGCGCCGGGCAAAAAAGAAGAAAAAACCAAGGTCCGAAGTTTCACCGGGTGTCCCCCTGCCGGTGTCGGGCGTCTGGCCATTATAGAGCAGGCCCGCCCCCACCTTGTGCATTGCAATACCCGATGCGCGGAAGCGGTGCCGCGTGCACGGAAAAATCGTTGAGCTCGAGAACTATGTATTGCACAGCATACACCGGTCCATATGCATTGCGGAATCCCCCGCGTGGTCCCGGATGAGCGCCAGGAACGAAAAAGCCGCGCTATGGGCGCGGCTTGATTCCGGTTTCAAGGGAGTGACACCGGCGGCCCGGTCTGTGGGCCACCAGGCACGGTCATTGCTGCATCTGCGATGCGGCCATCTGATACTTGACCGCTTCGCGGTCGTGGCTTTGCACGCGATCCTTATGGCGAATCACCTGCCGGTCGAGCTTGTCGACGAGCGCGTCGATAGCGGCATACAGGTCTTCATGATGCGCTTCGACAAAGATGTCCTTGCCCTTGAGATGTAGATTGATTTCCGCGTACTGCCGCCGGTCCTTTTCTTTTGTATTGTCGACAGAGAGCAGCACACTTACGCCAATGACTTGATCAAAATGCCTGACGATACGCTCCAGTTTCGTTTCCACGTACTCACGCAGCGGGGGCGTGATGTCCAAGTGGTGTCCACTGATCTTGAAGTTCATAGCGTTTCTCCTTCTGAAAGAGTTGCACCAGGCAGGCGATGCAACTCGGCTACAAAGTCTTGCGGAGAGTAACTGCCGGAATCTTGAGCGCTTCGCGGTATTTGGCAACGGTGCGCCGTGCCACTACGAAGCCTTGCTCGCCGAGCAATTCGGCAATCCGGCTGTCGGACAAGGGATTCCTGGCGTCTTCGGCTCCTATCAGTTGCTTGATCAACGCACGAATTGCCGTTGACGAGGCCGCGCCGCCGGTTTCTGTGGATACGTGACTGCCGAAGAAATACTTCAGCTCGAAAGTCCCCATCGGCGTTGCCATATATTTATTGGTAGTCACCCGAGAGATGGTGGACTCGTGTAAACCCAGTGTATCGGCAATCTCCCGCAAAACCAAGGGGCGCATCGCAATTTCACCGTGGGTGAAGAAGTTCTTTTGACGTTCGACAATAGCTTGTGCAACGCGCAATATCGTGTCGAACCTTTGCTGGATATTCTTAATCAACCAGCGTGCTTCCTGCAGTTTTTGCTGCAGTCCCGCAGCACCCGCATCGCCTTTTGCACCGCGCAATATCTGCGCGTACATGTCGTTGATACGTAGCCGCGGCATCACATCCGGATTGAGTTGCGCGATCCAGCCGCCATTCAGTTTTCGGACAAAAACATCGGGCACGACGAAGTCGGCTTCGGGACGGCTGTACGCATGGCCCGGATAAGGTGCCAGCGAGCGGATCAGTTCATGCGCCGACTTCAGTTCCGGCTCGTCCACCTGCAGCGCTTTTTTCAGGCGCGTGTAGTCGCGTACCGCGAGCAGTTCCAGGTGATTGGTGACAATGGTCAGCGCCAGGTCGCGCTGCGGATGCTTGATGCGACGCAATTGCAGCGCCAGGCATTCGGCCGCATTGCGTGCGCCGACACCAGGCGGATCGAAGCTCTGCAGCAGCGTAAGGACGGCCTGGATCTCGTCGACCTCGAATTCAAGTTCCTCCGGCAGTTCGCTGCAGATTTCCTCGAGCGAGGCGCTCAGGTAGCCGTCGTCGTCCAGCGACTCGACCAGGAAGATGGCCAGCCCCTTGTCGCGCAACGAAATTTTCAGCGGCGCGAGCTGTTCCATCAGATGTTCGCGCAGCGTGGGTTCGGCGTCGCGCAGCTGCATCGGGGTCTTTTCGTCGTCGTCGCCTTGCGGGCGGCGGGCGAAGTCGTCGAGGCTCCAGTCGTTGCCGTAGTCCTCGTTGCTGTCGGAATAGCTGTCTTCGGCCTCGGGCGCGCCGTCGGGGCGGTTCTCGCTGGTGCCCTGGCCGTCGGCGGGCGCCGGCGCGGGAGCGCTCTGCATGTTGACCGAGCCGTCGGCGGCAACGCGCAACGGGCTGTCGAGCCAGTCGTTCTCGCGTTCGAGCAAAGGGTTCTCGGTCAGCGCCTGTTCCACTTCCTGCTGCAGTTCGAGCGTGGACAGTTGCAGCAGCCGGATCGACTGCTGGAGTTGCGGCGTAAGCGCGAGATGCTGCGAGAGGCGGAGCTGTAGCGACGGTTTCATGCGACCTATTTTATGCCCAACTTCCGCGCCGTTGGAACGGAAATTGCTATCGCTGATGACGCCGTGATCGTTGCAGGATAAAAGGCGGCACCGGCGCCACCTGGGCACAAGGTCGCCGCAGCTGCCAGCTGCCAGCTGCCGCGTGCTGTGGCGCGCCGCGTTACATGCGGAAATTCTCGCCCAGGTAGACCTTGCGCACCGACTCGTTGGCGATGATGTCTTCAGGCCGGCCAGAGGCCAGCACGGCGCCTTCGCTGATGATGTAGGCGTGATCGCAGATGCCCAGCGTCTCGCGCACGTTGTGGTCGGTGATCAGCACGCCGATATTGCGCGCCTTGAGGAAGCTGACGATGCGCTGGATCTCGCCCACCGCGATCGGGTCGACGCCGGCGAAGGGCTCGTCGAGCAGGATGAAGCGTGGTGCCGAGGCCAGGGCGCGGGCGATTTCCACGCGGCGGCGTTCGCCGCCTGACAGCGAAAGCGCCGGATTGTCGCGCAGGTGGGCAATCTGGAGGTCATCGAGCAGCGTGTCCAGCCGGCGCTCGATCTCGGCCTTGCCAAGTGGCTTGCCGTCCTGGATCTGCAATTCCAGCACCGCGCGGATGTTCTCCTGCACATTCAGCTTGCGGAACACCGAAGCTTCCTGCGGCAGGTAGGACAGGCCCATGCGCGCCCGTTCGTGAATGGCCAGGCCGCTGATGTGCTTGTCGTCGAGCACGATGTCGCCCTCGTCCAGCGCCACCAGTCCCACGATCATGTAGAAGGAGGTGGTCTTCCCCGCGCCGTTGGGCCCCAGCAGTCCGACCACCTCGCCGCTCTTTACGTCGAGGGACACATCCTTGACCACCGTGCGCGAGCCGTAGCGCTTTTTCAGGTGGCGCACGACCAGCGTGCTGCTGTCCTTCAGGGTGGCGGGCTGGGAGGGTGCGGTTTGGGTAACGGTCATGAAGGCTGAATCCGTGGGTCGGGCGACGCGGCGGCGTCAGGGATTGACGGGGGCGGGCGCAGGCTTGAGCGGCAGCGGGGCGCCGGCGGCGCCGCTGGCGGGCTGCTCCTGGCGCGGCGACAACACGGCGCGCACGCGACCGGACGGGCTGCCCGCCGTCGCGTTCTCCGTACCGCCGCTGGCGGTGTAGAACTCGTTGCGGCTGTCGTAGGTGATCACTGCGCCACGGATCTCGTCGACCAGCTTGGCGCCGGCCAGCCGCGCCATGCGTGCGCGGCCGATCAGCTTGGACAACTCCTGCTTGCCGTCATACTCGATGCGGTCGCCCCAGCCGTCGATGTATTCATCGACGTTGTCGCGCTTCTGGCGGATATAAGCCTGCTTGCCGCCCTTGGACGTAGCCACGGCGTACTGGTAGCCCTCGGGATCGGTGCGCACTTCGGCCGCGTCGGATTTCAACACCATGGTGCCCTTGGTCAGCACCACATTGCCAGTCAGCACATAAACCTGCTTGACGTCGTCATAGCTGGCGTTGTCGGCTTCCAGCACCAGCGGTTTCTCGCGGTCGGCTTTCTCCGCGCTGGCGGGTGCGGCCAGCGTGAGGCCGAGAACGGCTGCCAGCGTCAGCAAAGCGGCCGTGCTGCGGCGGCGACAGGACGATGTCGTCAGGAGTGAATTCATGTTGGCGTGATGGCGGTTGGCGCGGACGGCTGTGGCCCGCGGGCGGCTTCGTTTCCTGGCGGCTGTTTCCGGGCAAGGCGGGCAGGGCTGCGCGGGCGGCACCCGCCTGGGTACCGTTTGCGCCCGCTCGCCTGGCCAGCACTGCTTCGCTTCATCTGGCAACAGCCTCTCGGGTCTTTGTTATCTGGGCTACTTCGCGGGACTCGCCGGCGGCCCCGTAATAATGGTGCCGCGTACGTTACCCAGCAATTGTACTTCGCGGGTGACATTGTTGAAGATCAGCCCGTTTGCCGTCATCACCGACGGGCCGCGGGTCAGCTTGACGGCTTTGTCGGTCTTCACGATGTCATCGTTGATCAGCACCTGGAAATATTCCGAGGCGGCTGTCATCTGCGGATCCTTGGCCGGGTCCGGCCCTTGGGCGCGCACGATGAAGGCATTGCCGAACAGGTCGATCAGCGAGCCTGCCGCGTTCATCGTGCCGCGATCGGAGTGGCCCGTGACGGGCGGCCGGTCGATTTCGTATGCCCGCATGGCCGGACGCGTCACTTCGTAGGTCTGGTCGTCCTCGAAGTGGATCATCTTGTCGCCGGTGAACCGCATCTTGGTGTTGCCGTCCTCGGCCAGTTCGGTGGCGGAGAAGCGGATCATGTAGTAATCGGGCTCATGCTTCTTGCCCACCGGCCCCGTGGCGCCTTCTTTCGGGGAATTGACCTGCACCAGCCAGAAAGTGCTGCCCGCCACTAGCGCCATCAACAGCAGCGGCAAGGCGCGCATTCCTAGCCGGCTCAGGGAGGACAGGATATCCCGCATAGTTTGTGGGTGCCCTCAGATGACCTTGGCGCGGGTCAGGTCGTGGATGTGCAGGGCACCGACCAGGCGCTGGTCCGCATCGACCACCAGCATCTGGTTGATGCGGTTCGCCTCCATGACCTGCACGGCTTCCACCGCCAGCTGGTCCGGCCCCACCGTATGCGGCGAGCGGTGCATCACCTCGCTGATGGGCACGGTCTTCCAGTCGCGCGGCGTTTCCAGCAGGCGGCGCAGGTCGCCGTCGGTGAAGACGCCGATCAGGTGGTCGTCCGGATCCACCACCGCGGTCATGGCCATGCCCTTGCGGGTGATTTCCATCAGGGCCTGCGCCAGCGGCGTGCTTTCGCGTACCTTGGGCACCGCGTTGCCGCTGCGCATGACGTCGCGCACATGGGTCAGCAGCTTGCGCCCGAGCGCGCCGCCCGGATGCGAGCGGGCAAAGTCCTCCTCGCCGAAGCCGCGCGCGTCCAGCACCGCCACCGCTAGCGCATCGCCCATCGCCAGTGCGGCGGTGGTGCTGGCGGTGGGGGCCAGGTTAAGCGGGCAGGCCTCTTTCTCCACACCGGCGTTGAGGTGGGCGTCGGCCAGCTTGGCCAGCGTGGAGGCGGGGTTGCCGGTCACGGAGATCAGCTTGGCGCCGATGCGCTTGACGATCGGCACGATCGACAGCAGTTCGGCGGTCTCTCCGGAATTGGAAAAGGCAATCAGTACATCGTCGCGCGTGACCATGCCCAGGTCGCCATGGCTGGCCTCGGCCGGGTGCACGAAAAATGCCGGCGTGCCGGTCGATGCCAGCGTGGCCGCGACCTTGCGCCCGATATGTCCCGACTTGCCGATGCCCGACACGACGACGCGTCCGCTGCAATTCAGAGTGAGTTGCACGGCCTGCGCAAATTCGCCATCCAGGCGGCCCGCGAGGGCGGCGACGGCATCGGCTTCGATCTGGAGGGTCTCGCGAGCGAGCCGAAGTGCTCGATCCGCATTGAAATTAGCTATCATGGCGACGAAGTATACCAACGAATGCGATGGCGCTTGGGCTGTTCCTGGGATCGGGCGGCCGGGGCGGCTGCCGTGCTTGCCGCAATCCGCCGGCAGGGCCGCCCGAGCCGGGTTGTCCTGGCCCGGTGGTGGCGTACCCTGATCCTTCCGATGCACTCTCCGCTGGACCTGACCCTTGTGCTGCTGGCCGCCGCCGTGTTCGGCGTGGTCGCCTTTCGCATGCTGCAATTACCGCCGATGCTGGGGTACCTGGTGGTCGGCATCCTGATCGGGCCGCACGCGCTCGGCCTGGCCAGCGATACCGCGCAGACCAAATACCTGGCCGAGTTCGGCGTGGTCTTTTTGATGTTCTCGATCGGGCTGGAGTTCAGCCTGGGCAAGCTCAAAGCCATGAAGCGGCAGGTATTCGGCCTGGGCGGCTCACAGGTGGTGCTGTCGCTGCTGGTGGTGATACCGGCGAGCTGGGCGTTCAACTGGCTGTTTCCGCTGTCCTGGCAGGCTTCGGTGGCGCTGGGCGGCGCGCTGGCCATGTCGTCCACCGCGATCGTCTCCAAGATGCTGTCGGAGCGGCTGGAGCTGGAAAGCGAGCACGGGCGCAATATCATCAGCATCCTGCTGTTCCAGGACCTGGCGGTGGTGCCGCTGCTGATCGTGATTCCGGCGCTGTCGCGCGATCCCGGCGACATGGCGATGGCGCTCGGGCTGGCCACGGTCAAGATCGTGGTGGCCCTGAGCCTGATCTTTTTTGTCGGCAAGCGGGTCATGAGCCGCTGGTTCCATGTGGTGGCGGCGCGCCGCTCGCAGGAGCTGTTCATGCTCAACCTGCTGCTGGTCACGCTGGGCATGGCGGCGCTGACCGAGCGGCTGGGCCTGTCGATGGCGCTGGGGGCCTTCATCGCCGGCATGCTGATCTCCGAGACGCCGTACCGCCATCAGGTGGAGGAGGACATCAAGCCCTTCCGCGATGTGCTGCTGGGGCTGTTCTTCGTCACCATCGGCATGTTGCTCAATATTCACGTGGTGCTCGATCACCTGTGGCTGGTGCTGGCGTTGCTGATCGTGCCGATCATCTTCAAGCTGCTGCTGATCGCCGGCCTGGCGCGCCTGTTCGGCTCGCGCCAGGGGGTAGCGATCCGCACCGGCCTGGGGCTGGCACAGGCTGGCGAGTTCGGTTTCGTGCTGCTTAACCAGATCGACGGCCTGAACCTGGTCGATCCGGTGCTGATCCAGGTCATCCTGGCCTCGATGCTGCTGTCGATGCTGGCGGCGCCGTTCCTGATCCAGTACAGCGACGCCATCGTGCTGCGCTTTGCCGCCAACGAATGGCTGATGCAGTCTCTCAATATGACGCGTATCGCGGCGCAGAGCCTGCAGACCGAAAAACACGCCATCATCTGCGGCTTCGGCCGCAGCGGCCAGAACCTGGCGCATATGCTGGAGCGAGAGGGCATCACCTACGTGGCGCTCGACCTTGACCCGGATCGGGTGCGCGAGGCCGCCGCCGCGGGCGACACGGTGGTGTACGGCGACGCGGGCCGGCGCGAGGCGCTGATCGCGGCGGGCCTGCATCGGGCAGCTGCCTTGATCATCACTTATAACAACACGCCCTCCGCCCTCAAGGTGCTGCACCACGTGCAGGAGCTGGAGCCGGCGCTCCCCGTCATCGTGCGTACCATGGACGACTCGGAGCTCGATATCCTGCAGAAGGCGGGCGCCACCGAGGTGGTACCGGAAAGCATCGAGGGCAGCCTGATGCTGGCCTCGCACGCCCTGGTGCTGCTGGGCGTGCCGATGCGGCGGGTGGTGCGCGGCGTGCAGCAGGCGCGCGATGCGCGCTACAGCCTGCTGCGCGGCTACTTCCACGGACGCGACGACGAGGAGGATATGGTCGAGCGCGAGTCGGTGCGGCTGCAGTCGGTCTCGCTCGGCCCCGAGGCCACGGCGGTGGGGCGGCGGCTGGGCGCGCTAGGGCTGGACCGCATCGGGGTGGAGGTGACGGCGGTGCGCCGGCGCGGCATCCGCGCGTTCGATCCGCAGCCGGAAACCGTGCTGGAGCCAGGCGATATCGTGGTGCTGCGCGGGCAGCCCGAGGCGCTGGAGGCAGCCGAGCAGCGCATGCTGGCCGGTTGACCCGGGCGCCGCGGCAGGGAATGCGGCCTTATGCCGCCGCGCGGCTGGCGGGGCGCGCCGGTTCCGCCCAGGATGGCGGCAGGCCTTCCAGCACGGCCCGTGCATCAAGCGAGCCGACCGGCACGCTCTGGTCGGCGGGGATGCGGCCTTCGCCTTGCAGCAGCAGGTAGCGCAGGCAGCACACGCGCAGGAATGACGTGAAGTTCGCCGCCTCGCCCCGGTACGCCGTCAGTTCGTCGTGCAGCCGGGTGATGAGCTGGCCCACGCTCATGCCGTCGCGCCGCGCCAGCGTTTCGAGCACTTCCCAGAACAGGCTTTCCAGCCGGATGCTGGTGGCCACCCCGTGCAGCCGCAGGGAGCGCGACTGGCCCTCGTACGACTGCGGGTTGGCCCGGATGAAGATTTCACACATAGAACAACTCCCGTGCGTGGCGGCCCGCGAGGGTTTGCCCGCCGGCCGCGTTCGGAAGTCTCTAATGTACGATCCGGGTGCCCAGGACCGCAAGGAACTGCGCCAGCCAGGCCGGATGCGCGGGCCATGCCGGGGCGGTCACGAGGTTGCCATCGGTGTGTGCCTGGTCGACCGGGATGTCGGCGTACTTGCCGCCGGCCAGCCGTACTTCGGGCGCGCAGGCCGGATAGGCCGAGCAGGTCCGGCCTTCCAGCACGCCGGCCGCGGCCAGCAACTGGGCGCCGTGGCACACCGCGGCGATCGGCTTGTTGGCGCTGGCGAAGTGACGCACGATCTCCAGCACCCGTTCGTTCAGGCGCAGGTATTCGGGGGCCCGGCCGCCGGGGATGACCAGCCCGTCGTAGGCTGCCGGATCGATATCGGCAAAGCTCGCGTTCAGCGCGAAGTTGTGCCCGCGCTTCTCGCTGTAGGTCTGGTCGCCCTCGAAATCGTGGATGGCGGTGGGGCAGCTGGCGCCGGCGGCCTTGTCCGGACACACCGCGTGGACCGTGTGGCCCACCATCTGCAAGGCCTGGAACGGCACCATGGTTTCATAGTCTTCGGCATAGTCGCCGACCAGCATCAAGATCTTTTTTGCCATCACGGTCTCCTGTATGGTTACGGCTGTCAGGCCGGGTGCCGCGCCGGAATGCCCGTGCGGCCCGCCTGAGCCTTGTGCCCATTGTGTTGCCGTTTGCGGCAGCCCGGGTAGTAACCCATTACCGCATTCAGCCTGCCGCCGCGGCTGGCTGTCCGACCGAGTCCCCATGCCCACTACCACCATCCAGTCGTCCGCCCTTGGCGATGTCACCCACTACCTGCGCGAACGTATCCGTACCGTGCCGGACTGGCCGCAGCCCGGTGTCATGTTCCGCGACATCACGCCGCTGCTGCAGGACCCCAAGTCGCTGCGCGTACTGATCGATGTCTTCGTGCACCGCTATATGGACGCCCGGCTTGACGTGGTGGCAGGCATCGACGCACGCGGCTTTATCCTCGGCGCCATCCTGGCCTACGAACTCAACCTTGGCTTCGTGCCCATCCGCAAGAAGGGCAAGCTCCCCTTCCAGACCGTGGCGGAGGAGTACGAGCTCGAATATGGCAGCGCCACGGTCGAAATCCACGCCGATGCCTGCAAGCCCGGCGACCGCGTGCTGCTGGTGGACGACCTGATCGCCACCGGCGGCACCATGATGGCCGGCCGCAAGCTGCTGGAACGCCTGGGCGCCACGGTGGTGGAGGGCGCCGCCATCGTCGACCTGCCCGAGCTGGGAGGCTCGCGCCACCTGCTCGACAGCGGCCTGCCGCTGTTCACGGTTTGCCGCTTCGACGGACACTGACGCCTGCCCAGGGATCATCCGCGCTCCGCCCATCCCAGGCGGGGCGCGGTATTGCGGCCCTTCCAAGCCATACGCCCATGGCGTTGCCCGCACATGCACGCGGGAGCATAATGCCCCATTGACAACGATACGATGACCGGGCGGAATCGTGCGATCTGCATTTGCTTATCTGCATTTGCGGCTGCAGGCGATGGAGGTACCGGTCACATAAGGGCGGACCATGGGCGTACTACTTCATTTGCTTTCCGGCGTGGCGCTGCTGGTGTGGGGCACCAACATCGTCAAGGTCGGCATCCTGCGCGTGTATGGCGCCAATTTGCGCCACGTGCTCTCCTCCAGCATCTCCAACCGCTTCACGGCGTTTGCCGCCGGCCTCGGCGTGACCGGGCTGGTCCAGAGCAGCAACGCAACCGCGGTCATCGTCAGTTCCTTCGTGGGCCAGGGCCTGATCGCCGTGGCCCCGGCGCTGGCCATCATGCTGGGCGCCAACGTCGGCACCGCACTCATGGTGCAGGTGTTTTCGCTGGACCTCTCGTGGCTGTCGCCGCTGCTGATTTTCGTCGGCGTGATCCTGCATTTGTCCTGGAAGGGCAACAAGCCCGGCCACGTGGGCCGCGTACTGATCGGCCTCGGGCTGATCACGCTGGCGCTCGAGCTGATTTCCATCGCCACCCGGCCCGTGGTGCAGGCCGCCGGCGTCAAGGTGCTGTTCGGTACGCTCACCGGCGATCCCACGCTGGATATGCTGATCGGTGCCTTCCTCACCATCCTGTGCTATTCCAGCCTGGCGGTAGTGCTGTTCTGCGGGGCGCTGGCCTCGGCCGGCGTGGTGTCGCTGCATGTGGCGATGGCGCTGGTGCTGGGCGCCAACCTGGGCTCCGGCATCTCCGCGCTGCTGACCACTTCCGGCAATAACCAGCCCGGCAAGCGCGTCACCCTGGGGAACCTGCTGTCGCGGCTGCTCGGCTGCGTGATCGCGCTGCCTTTGCTGGGGCAGGCCGAGCACCTGCTGGCGCTGGTCGATGCCGATCCGCAGCGGCTGGTCGTCAATTTCCACCTGCTGTTCAACGTGGCGCTGGCGGTGCTGCTGCTGGGCGCCACTGGTCCGCTGGCGCGCCTGTGTGAAAAGGTGCTGCCGGGCCGCAATACCGGCGACAGCCAGGTCACTCCGCGCCACCTTGATCCGGCCGCGCTGCCCACGCCCGCGCTGGCGCTGTCCAATGCCGCGCGCGAAGTGCTGCGCATCGGCGACCGCATCGAGCAGATGCTGGACAATATGCTGCGCGTGCTGCGCACCAACGATGCCAAGCTGGCCACCGCCACCTGCCGCATCGACGACGAGGTGGACGATCTCTATACCGCGATCAAGCTCTACCTGACCCAGATCAGCCTCGAAGCGCTGGACGAACGCGATGGCCGGCGCTGGACTGAAATCATCTCGCTCACCATCAACCTCGAACACGCCGGGGACATCATCGAACGTATCCTGCAGGACGCGCGCGACAAGAAGATCGCCCATAACCTGGCGTTCTCGGAAGCGGGCATGCAGGAGATCTCGCAGATGCACGCGCGCGTCGTGGCCAACCTGCGCCTGGGGCTGTCGGTGTTCCTCTCCGGTGACCTGAAAAGCGCGCAGCAACTGATGGCCGAGAAGGCCACCTTCCGCGATCTGGAGCGCAAGTTCGCCCGCAGCCATCTGCAGCGCATCGCCGTGCAGACCGCCGAGAGCATCGAGACCAGCTCGCTTCACCTTGATGTGATCAGCGACCTGAAGCGCCTGAATTCGCTCTTCTGCGCCACCGCCTATCCGGTGCTGGAAGAGGCAGGCGTGCTTAACCGCAGCCGCATGAAGGAAGACGACAGCGAACCGCCGGCGCGCGCATTGCCGTCCGCGCAGGCGCACTGAAGATGAAGGGCCGGCATGGAGGATCGGCTACAGTTTGTAGCCAATCTCCCGAAGCAGGTCCCGCCGCCACGCAATGTCGAGCTCGGTTTCCAGCCCGAGCGGCGAAGCGCCATCGACCACGCCAAGCACCGCGCGCCCCTGCGCGGTCTGCGCCACCACCACTTCGGTCGGGTTGGCCGTGGCGCAGTAGATTCTGCATACCTCCGGCACCGCGCGCACCGCGGTCAGCACATTGACGGGATAAAAGCCGTCGCCGAGAAACAGCAGGAAGCTGTGGCCGGCGCCGATCGCCATCGCGTTTTCGCAGGCCAGGTCGATCATGGCATCGTCGGTGCCGGACCAGCGCACCAGGCGCTTGCCCGAGGCCTCGCAGAACGCCAGGCCGAAGCGTATGCCCGGCACCGCGCCGACGAGCGCCTCGTGGATATCGTCCACGGTCTTGATGAAATGCGACTGTCCAAAGATGAAATTGGTCGCCTCGGGCTTGGTGACCGGCACTACGATGAACTCCATGGCCGTGCTCCTGCGTTGGCCTGCGTCAGTCGTCAGATCGGCTTCGAATGGCCTTTCGCAGTCTATGGTAGGCCGGGCAGGGTCGAATGCAAGGTGCCGCGCGGGACTACTTGCCCGGCGGGGACGCGCCGTTGCGGCGCCGGCTTCGCATGTGCCGGAGCATGATTGCGATAGCCGCGAGCAGGAGCGCGCCGCCTGTCGTCAAGGACACGGTGCGAAACCCCTCGCCGCCGGCCTTGCCTGCCGCCTGGGCCGCGCTGGCAGGCTCCGCTGGCCGGGCGGCTTGCGCGGGTGCGGCCGATGCCGCTGGCGCGGCCGGCTCTTCGAGCGTGCGCGCCGGCGGCGCGGCCAGGTCGATCGGTGTGACGGTCGCCTGCGCCGCGGCCGGGCTGGCGGCAATGGCGCCGCCGAGCAGCAGCGCGCATTGCCAGGCGCAAAGGATCAGGCGGGAACCCAGGCGCATGGCACCCACTCAGCGGCGCTCGAGCAGCGGCGCCAGGTACTTGCCGGTAAAGCTGGCCTTGCTCGCGGCCACTGCTTCCGGCGTGCCCTTGGCGATCACCTGGCCGCCGCCGGCGCCGCCCTCGGGGCCCATGTCGAGCAGCCAGTCGGCGGTCTTGATCACGTCGAGGTTGTGCTCGATGATGACCACCGTATTGCCCTGGTCGCGCAGCTTGTGGATGACCTTGAGCAACAGCTCGATATCGTGGAAGTGCAGGCCCGTGGTGGGCTCGTCCAGGATATAGAGCGTGCGGCCGGTGTCGCGCTTCGACAGTTCCAGCGACAGCTTGACGCGCTGCGCCTCGCCGCCCGACAACGTGGTCGCGGACTGGCCCAGGCGGATATAGCCGAGGCCGACATCCAGCAGCGTTTTCAGCTTGCGCCGCACCACCGGCACCGCCAGGAAGAACTCGTGCGCCTGCTCCACCGTCATGTCGAGCACTTCGTGGATGTTCTTGCCCTTGTACAGCACCTCCAGCGTTTCGCGGTTGTAGCGCTTGCCGTGGCAGACGTCGCAAGGCACGTACACGTCGGGGAGGAAGTGCATCTCGACCTTGATCACGCCATCGCCCTGGCAGGCTTCGCAGCGGCCGCCCTTGACGTTGAACGAGAAGCGGCCTGGATCGTAGCCGCGCTCCTTGGCCGACGGCACGCCGGCGAACAGCTCGCGGATCGGCGTGAACAGGCCGGTGTAGGTGGCGGGGTTTGAGCGCGGGGTACGGCCGATCGGGCTCTGGTCGACGTTGATGACCTTGTCGAAGTGCTCCAGCCCGTCGATGCGGTCGTGCGCCGCGGGCTCGGCGGTGGAGCCGTACAGGTGGCGCGCCACCGCGTGGTAGAGCGTGTCGTTGATCAGCGTCGACTTGCCCGAGCCGGAGACGCCGGTCACGCAGGTGAGCAGGCCTACAGGGATATCGGCGCTGACATTGCGCAGGTTGTTGCCGGTGGCATTGATGATGCGCAGCAGCTTTTCCTCATCGGGCGCGGCGCGCGCCTTGGGCACATCGATGCGGCGCGCGCCGGACATGTACTGGCCGGTGAGCGAGTTGGCCGATTGCTCGATCTGCAGAGGTGTGCCCTCGGCGACGATCATGCCGCCATGCACGCCCGCGCCCGGGCCGATGTCGACCACGTAGTCGCAGGCGCGGATCATGTCTTCATCGTGCTCGACCACCAGCACGGAGTTGCCGATATCGCGCAGGTGCTTGAGGGTGCCGATCAGGCGGTCGTTGTCGCGCTGGTGCAGGCCGATCGATGGCTCGTCCAGCACATACATCACGCCGGTCAGGCCCGAGCCGATCTGCGAAGCCAGCCGGATGCGCTGCGCCTCGCCGCCCGACAGCGTGTCGGCGCTGCGTTCCAGCGACAGGTAATCCAGTCCCACGTTATTGAGGAAGTTCAGGCGCGCGCTGATTTCCTTGACGATCTTGTCGGCAATCTCGCGCTTGGCGCCGTGCATGTCCAGCGTAAGGAAATACGTGAGCGCGTCGCGCAGCGGCCAGCCATTGATCTCGTAGATGGCGCGCGCCTGGTCGTTTTCTCCCAGCTTGACATGGCGCGCCTCGGTGCGCAGGCGGGTGCCATGGCAGGCGGGGCAGGCCTGGTTGTTCTGGTACTTGGCCAGTTCCTCGCGCACCGCGATCGAATCGGTCTCGCGGTAACGCCGCTCCAGGTTGGGGATGATGCCCTCGAAGGCATGCTCGCGCACCGTGGTGCGGCCGCGCTCGTTCATATAGGTGAACGGGATCTCCACTTCGCCGGAGCCATGCAGCACGACTTCCTGCACCTCGGCCGGCAGGTCCTCGAAGGCCGTATCGAGTTCGAACTCGTAGTAGGCCGCCAGGCTCTGCAGCATCTGGAAGTAGAACTGGTTGCGGCGGTCCCAGCCCTTGATGGCGCCCGAGGCCAGCGACAGATTGGGGAAGGCCACCACCCGCTTGGGGTCGAAAAAGGTGATCTGGCCCAGGCCGTCGCAGGTCGGGCAGGCGCCCATCGGGTTATTGAACGAGAACAGGCGCGGCTCGAGTTCCTGGAGCGAGTACGAGCAGATCGGGCAGGCGAACTTGGAGCTGAACACATGCTCCTGGTTGGTATCGATCTCCAGCGCGATGGCGCGGCCGTCGGCCAGGCGCAGCGCGGTCTCGAACGATTCCGCCAGCCGCTGCTTGATGTCGGGGCGCACCTTGACGCGGTCCACCACCACCTCGATGGAGTGTTTCTCGGTCTTCTTCAGCTTGGGCAGCGCGTCCACCTCGTAGACCACCGCCGGCGCCTCATGCGTGGTGCCGCCGCCCGAACGCACGCGAAAGCGCACGAAGCCCTGCGCCTGCATGGTGTCGAACAGGTCGGAATGCTCGCCCTTGCGGTTGGCCACCACCGGCGCAAGGATCATCAGTTTGGTGTCTTCCGGCAGCGCCAGCGCGGCGTCCACCATCTGCGACACGCTTTGCGCCTGCAAGGGCAGGTTGTGATCGGGGCAGTAAGGCGTGCCGGCGCGGGCGTACAGCAGGCGCAGGTAGTCGTGGATCTCGGTGACCGTTCCCACGGTTGAGCGCGGGTTGTGGCTGGTGGCCTTCTGCTCGATGGCGATCGCCGGCGAAAGCCCTTCGATCAGGTCGACGTCCGGCTTTTCCATCAGTTGCAGGAACTGGCGCGCGTAGGCCGACAGCGACTCCACATAGCGGCGCTGGCCCTCCGCATACAGGGTGTCGAAGGCCAGGGAGGACTTGCCCGATCCGGACAGCCCGGTAATCACGATCAGCTTGTTGCGCGGCAGATCGAGATTGATGTTCTTCAGGTTGTGGGTACGGGCACCACGGATTCTAATTTCTTCCATATACCGATTGTCTTCGCCAGGCGGGGCCGCCGGTCAGGTCGACAGGCCGGGTCTCACGGAATTTCAAGAAAAAAGCATGCCAGCAGGGCTGCAGCCGGCTTCAGGCCAGCCCCAGGCCGGGCTTTGCCAGCCTGCGCCGGGGCTTGCGGCGTCCGATCCGGACCCTAAAGCGCAGCGGAGCAAACCTGTTAATATACCGAACTTCGGTTTCCGGGGGTTGCATGGGCCATCAGACGTGTCCTGCAATGCCCACATCCGGCATGCTGCCGAGGGTTGTCAGGCAAGGATGCTTCCGTCCTGGCGGCGCCCGGCGCAACGGTGACAGAAGGGGCCGCAATTTCCGGGGCCGCAACTTCCGCTCCGGCCATGGATCGAAGTTGTCGCCGCCCCGTCAGCACCGGGGTGATGCGGTACGTGCGCGGTGCACGAGCCGGCAATCCGTCAGAGAAACTCCCCACGATCGCAATGTCGTCGATCCATAGCTCCTCCCAAGATGCGGCCAAGGCCGACGATTCCAAGGTTCAGCCCGCCGCCGGGCGCGACCGCATGACCCGTATGGAACTGCGGGCCAGCATTTCGCTGGCCAGCATCTTTGCGCTGCGCATGCTGGGCCTGTTCCTGATCCTGCCCGTCTTTGCCGAATACGCCAGCGGCCTGCCCGACGGGCACGACGCCCAGCGCGTGGGCCTGGCCATGGGCATCTACGGGCTGATGCAGGCTTTCCTGCACATTCCGCTGGGCTGGCTGTCCGACCGCGTTGGCCGCAAGCCAGTGATGGTGGCGGGCCTGCTGCTGTTCATCGCCGGTGGCCTGGTGGCGGCCGGTTCGGACACGCTCACCGGCATCATCCTCGGCCGTTCGCTGCAGGGTATGGGCGCGATCTCCGCCGCCATTACCGCCTGCATCGCAGATCTCACCCGCGAGCAGCACCGCACCAAGGCCATGGCCATGGTGGGAGGCAGCATCGGCCTGACCTTCGCGCTGTCGCTGGTGATTGCCTCGCCGCTGCTGCACAGCATCGGCATGCCGGGCATCTTCACGCTGATGTCGGTGCTGGGCGTGATCGCGATCCTGGTGACGCTGTTCCTGGTGCCCACGCCGCCGCCGCCGCATCCCGTGCGGCTGCCGTTCCGCGCCGTGCTGCTCAATGCGGACCTGATCCGCCTGAATGTCGGCGTGCTGGCCTTGCACGCGTCCCAGGTGGCCATGTTCATGGTCGTGCCGGCCATGCTCAGCGACGCCGGCATGCCGCTGGATCAGCACTGGAAGGTCTACCTGCCGGTGGTGCTGGTCTCGTTCGTGCTGATGCTCGGGCCGATGATGGCCGCCGAGCGCTACGGCAAGGTGCGCCCGGTGCTGCTCGGCGCGGTTGGATTGATGACCGCGGTGCAGTTGATGTTCGCCGCCGTGCACGGTTTGTGGGGAATCGTAGGCGTGCTGCTGCTGTTCTTCGTGGCATTCAACGTGCTGGAAGCCATGCAGCCCTCGCTGGTGTCGCGCTATGCCGCCGCCGCGCGCGGGGCGGCGCTTGGCGTTTACAACACCACGCAGGCGATGGGCCTGTTCCTGGGCGGTGCGGTCGGTGGCTGGCTGCTCAAGCACGAAGGCCGCGGCGCGGTCTTCCTCGGCTGTGCCGTGGTACTGCTGCTCTGGCTTATAATCGCCTGGAACATGAAGTCGCCGCCGGCCCGGAAGAGCAGTTCCCCGGCCGTCGCCGCCTGAAGTTGGCGGCCAGCGTGGCGACCGGCCAGAAAAGGCCGGCCGCATCACTTCGCAAAGCTTTTTGCCGCAAATAGGCACTAGCATGACCGCGCGTCCGACTTCTTGGCCGGGGGCGCGTTATTCGTTTACGCATCAGTCAAGGCATTGCCACGCCGCTTGCAGCAGAGGGCGTGGCCCTGGGAGAACATTCACATGGCATCGATCAACAAAGTCATCCTCGTCGGCAACCTGGGCGCGGACCCCGAAACCCGCTACCTGCCCAGCGGCGACGCAGTGAGCAACATCCGCCTGGCGACCACCGACCGCTACAAGGACAAGACCAGCGGCGAAATGAAGGAAGCCACCGAGTGGCACCGCATTGCCTTCTTCGGCAAGCTGGCCGAGATCGCTGGCCAGTACCTGCGCAAGGGCTCGCAGGTCTATATCGAAGGCCGCATCCGCACCCGCAAGTGGACCGACCAGTCCGGCGCGGAAAAGTACAGCACCGAGATCGTCGCCGAGCAAATGCAGATGCTGGGCTCGCGCCAGGGCATGGGCGGCGGTGACCGTGGTGGTGACGACATGGGCGGCGGCGGTTACGGCGGTGGCCGTGAATCGTCGGGCGGTGGCGGTGGCGGCTACGGTGGTGGTGCACGCAGCGGTGGTGGCCAGGCGGCCGGTGGCCAGCAGGGTGGCGGCGCGCGCCGTCAGCAGCAGGCGCCGTCGAACGGGTTTGAGGATATGGACGACGATATTCCGTTCTAGAGCCCACTTTAGTCATTTCGTC
>NZ_JFJV02000206.1:0-15803 GCF_000611145.1 Cupriavidus sp. SK-3
CTACCCCACCATGCCCCCCCTAACCCACATCGACCTGCGCACCGACCCCGCCGCCGCCCCCTACCAAAAACACGAAGTCGTCCAGGTAGCCTTCGCCAAGGAACCCGGCGAACTCATCAGCCTCGAAGGCCCCAACCGCTACCAGCCCGGCGACGCCATCATCACCGGCTCGACCGGCGACCGCTGGGTCGTATCGCGCGCGCGTTTCGACCCGAAGTACGAACCGCTGCAAGCCGGCACGCACGGCCAGGACGGCGCCTACCGGAACATCCCGGGCGTCGTGCTCGCCAAACGCATGAACGAAGCCTTCAGCATTGCCCGCTCCACCGGCGGCGACGTACTGCATGGCGCGGCCGGCGACTGGCTGATGCAGTACGCCCCGAACGACTACGGCATCGTCCAGCAGGCGCGCTTCGCCCAGGTCTACCGTCCGGCCAGCGGCAACGCCTGAAGCGTCAGTCGCCGCCGCTGCTCAGCGGCACCAGCTTGAACGCCGCGCGCGCCACGCACACCACCTCGCCGGCGGCATTCTTCACTTCGCCTTCGCAAAAAGCGATGCGCGCGCCGCGCCGCATGCAGCGCGCTTCCAGGTGCAGTTCACCGCGCGCGGCGGCCAGGAAGTGCGTGGACATATCGATGGTGATCACGCCGGTATCGAGCGGCGCATGCGAGCGCGCCGCGCCGCTGAGCGTGAAATCCAGCGTCGCCATCAAGGTGCCGCCATGTACGTCGCCCCGGCTGTTGACCAGGAACGGGCTGACCGGCAGGCGCGTGCGGCACAGGCCCGCTTCCATCTGCACGGGTTGCAGGCCGAGATGGCGCATCAGCGGCACGTCGATGCCGAAATAGGGCTTCTCGGGCGTGCCCGGCGCAACCGGGACAATCTGAGCGGGACTTTCCAAAACAGGGTTTCCTTGTTCGAGTTCTGCGAATTCCACCACGGCCTGGCCTTCGGCCACGGCATCGCCGGCCGCAATCGTAACGCCAACGCGATGCGCATGGTGCGGACCTGGCCGTTCACCGCACGCTCTTGTGCCCCTCTTGTGCCGCTCTTGTGCCCTACAGGATCTCCCGGACGAACCACGCATTGAAGCGGTAAAGCGCAATGGACGGAATCACGACAAACAAGAGCAGGCTGACGGCTGCACGCCGGTTTCTATAGAGATAGAGCGCCATCAGATCGCGCAGCGCGTAGCTGGCAACCAGCACCAGCAGCGGAATGTAGGCCAGCAGGCAAAACAGGAATATCCAGACAAGGGCACCGCCCTGCAACGCGCGGTCAAGAAAACCAACGTCGTCCATCCAGCGCGCATCCCCTGCGCTGAAGGTGACAAGCAGCATCAACAAGGAAGCGACCAAAGTGGGACAGCGCAGCATTCAGGCCGGCTCTTTCGCTTCGCCCGGCTCACCATCAAGCAGCACGCGCAGCATCCGCTCGGGACTGGCCAGGAAATCGCGCGTCACGCGAAAGTGCTCGGTGTCCTGATAGTCGATCCGCGCCACGCCGTCCGGCGAGCAGGTGTAGATCCACGCATTGGGATAGGCCATCAGGATCGGCGAATGCGTGGCGATGATGAACTGCGAGCCGTCCTCCACAAGATCGTGGATGCGCGACAGCACCGCCAGTTGCCGCTGCGGCGACAGCGCGGCCTCGGGTTCGTCGAGCAGGTAGAGCCCGTTGCCGCCGAAGCGATGCATCATCAGCGCTAGAAACGATTCGCCGTGCGATTGCTCGTGCAGCGAGCGTCCGCCGTAGGCATTGATGACGGGCGGGCCGAAGCCTGGCTCTTCATCCAGGCGCTCGATTTCCGTTGCCACATTGAAGAAGCTCTCGGCACGCAGGAAGAAGCCGTCTCGCGGGCGCTTGAAGCCGCGCGCAATGCGCAGGTACTCGTGCAGCACCGAATGCGACCTGCGCGTACCGAAGCTGAAATTGCGCGTGCCGCCCTCGGCGTTGTAGCCCATCGCCACGGCGATGGCCTCCATCAGCGTGGATTTGCCCGAGCCGTTCTCGCCGACCAGGAAAGTGACCTTGGGATGCATCTCCATCGCGTCCAGCGCGCGCACCGCCGGCAGGCAGAAGGGATAGCGCTCGAAGCTGTCGACGATGTCGCGCCGCAGGCTGACGCGGCTGATGAACTGGGACGAGATCACGGTGTTCGCCGGGGTGGATGACACGGCGCTATCGTAACGCAATGCGGCGCCTGCAGCACCAGACGCATGGCAATGCGCTGCCGCAGGCCAAGCCTGGCCTCGTGCGTCAGCGCGGCGGCCAGCCGGGGGCAAAGGCCGGCGGCGTCGAGCCGGCGAAAGCCGAGGCGCGCATAGAACGGCGCGTTCCAGGGGAGGTGGCTGAAGGTGGTGAGGCCTAGCGATTGCACGCCCCGCTGACGGAAAGAAACGGCTACGGCGTTCACCAGTGCGCGGCCGAAGCCGCGGCGGGCATGGATGGGATGCACGTCCATCTCGTCGAGGTAGGCGTGATGTCCATGCAGGCTGGCTAGCGCGAAGCCGGCGAGGATGCCGTCGGGGGCGATGGCGACCCACAGGCGGCATTCGCGCTGCGCGCGCCGGAAGTCTTCGATCGGGGTGACTTGCTCGCGCAGCGCCGGTGGCAGGTCAACCGCGGGGAATAGCGCGGCGGCGGCGCGTTCGATGGCGGGGAGAACGGATATGTCCGCCGGCGTGGCAAGGCGGATGTCTGCAGGTGGCATGGGTGTTATGGCGGTGGTGGCAGGCCCGGGTTCCCGCCTGGCCACCCTATGGGCCGCAGGCATTCATGCCTGCGGGAACATTCCCAGCAGGTTGCTCACCGCGGCCGGCACATCCGCCGCCTCGGTAATCGCGCGGACCACCGCCGCGCTGCCCACGCCCGCGGCCAGCACCTGCGGCAACCGTGCCGCGTCGACGCCACCGATGCCCACCAGCGAAGGCACCACGGGCTGCATCAGCCTGACGTATGCATGGAAGCGCCCCAGCCCCTGCGGCGCGGTCGGCATCACCTTGGTGGTAGTCGGGAAGATCGCGCCCAGCGCCAGGTAGCTCGGGCCGATCATTGCCACGCGCAGCATCTCCGCATAGCCGTGCGTGGACACACCAAGCCGCAGCCCGGAGGCGCGCAGCACATCGAGGTCTGCTTCGTCGAGATCTTCCTGGCCGAGGTGGATGCCGTAGATGCCGCTGGCCGCGCTGTCGTTGCCGTGGCTGGCGTGATAGTCGATAGCCGCACGCCAGTGGTCGTTGATAAACAGGCGCGACGCGCTGCCACGCGCGGCGTTCGCGGCGCGCTCGATTTCACTGCGCACGGCCTGCGCATCGTCCGACTTGAAGCGCAACTGCACCGTGGGCACCGCCAGCGGCACCAGGCGCTCGATCCACTCGGCACTCGGCACCACCGCGTACAAGCCCAGCGGCGGGCACGGCGCGAATGGCTCGACGCGCGACTCCGGCGCTACCAGCGCGGCATGGCGCACGCGTGGGAATCGCGCGAATTCCACCGGCCATTCCTGCGAGCCGGGCTGCCATGCGCGCGCCAGGCAGAGTGCGTCATGCGCGGGAAAATGCAGTGCCAGGCAAGCCAGCAGCACGGCTACGAAGGCCGGCGAGTGCGCGGTGTCGCCGTCGGCATGGGCGTTGAACACCCAGGTGCCCATCGGCGAGCGCACGGTATCGCTCCATTGCCCGCCCTCGCGGTCGCTTTCGATGGCGATGGCGCCGGCGGCGCCGATGCGCGCCAGCGTGCCGGCGTCGGCTTCGCCGTCGAACAGCACCACGTCGACATCGCCAAGCGCGGCGGGCACGGCGGCCTGCGTCCATACGCGCCACGCTTTCTCGTTGCGGCCGAAAGTGGCGCCGTAGCGCGCCAGCAGTGCGTCGTGCAGCGCGGCGTCGACACCGGCCTGGATACTGTGGCTAGTCATGCGCGGTCCTCCGCGCCTTCGGCGTGCCAGAACGGCATGCCCACCACCGGCGTGCTCGCCTGTGCAATGTCGCGCTCGGGCATAGGGCCGGCCAGGTAGGCGGTGCGGCCGGCGTCGACGGCCAGCGCGAAAGCGCGGGCCATGTTCACCGGGTAGGCGGCTTGCGCCACGGCGGTGTTCAGCAGCACGCCGTCGTAGCCCCACTCCAGTACCTGGGCTGCATGCGAAGGCAGGCCAAGGCCGGCATCGACGATCAGCGGCGTATCCGGCAGCCGTTCGCGCAGCAGGCGCATGGCGTGCGGGTTGACGGCGCCCTTGCCGGTGCCGATCGGCGCGGCCCAGGGCATCAGCGCCTGGCAGCCGACATCAAGCAGCCGGCGGCACAGCACGAGGTCTTCCGTGCAATACGGCAGTACCTTGAAGCCTTCCTTGATCAGCGTCTCGGCCACGGCAGGCAGGTTGAGCGTATCGGGCTGCAGCGTGTAGTCGTCGCCAACCAGCTCGAGCTTGATCCAGTCGGTCTCGAACACCTCGCGCGCCATCATGGCGGTGGTAATGGCTTCCTGCGGCGCCATGCAGCCAGCGGTATTGGGCAGCACCGGCACGTCCAGCGACCTGAGCATCTGCCAGAAGGCCTGGCCGCCCTCGCCTTCTCCGACCGCGCCCTGGCGGCGCAGCGCCACCGTCAGCATGGCAGGCTTTGCCACTTCCACCGCGGCCTGCAAGGTGGCGGGAGACGGATAGCGCGCGGTGCCCAGCAACAGGCGCGAGGCGAACGACTCGCCATAGAGCACGAAGGGATCGCCGAGCAGGTCGCGGCGCGATTCAGCGGTATTGAGGGTCATGTTGGGTCAGCCTCCCGTCACGGGTTGCACAAGGTCGATGCGGTCGCCGGCGGCGAGCGCTGTGGCCGCATGCGCGGCGCGCGGCACGAACTGGCCGTTGAGCGCGGCGGCAAAGGGCGGCGCGATGCCGGCGCCAGCCACCGCGTCGGCCAGGGTGGCGTTGTCGGCAAGAGCCAGCGGACGGCCGTTGAGCACGATATCCATGGGCGTTCTGTTCTATTCCGTTCCGTTCCGTTCAGTGCAGCACCGGCGAGCCGGCAACGGTGTCAAGCGCGGCCGCGATCATGCCGGGCCAGCGCAGCGCTGCCGGCACGGCATGGGCCGCGGGGTCGTCATCGAGCAGGGCCCGCACTACCTGGCAGGCCGCCTCGGTGACTGCCGGCGCGATCAGGAAACCGTGCCGGTACAGGCCGTTGAGGCGCACGATGCGGGCATGCTGGTCGACGCGGATGGCCGGCAAGTGGTCCGGGCGCGTCGGGCGGCGCTGCACATTGAGTTCCAGCACGCGCGCCTCGCCGAACGCCGGATGCAGCGAATACGCCGCCGACAGCAGTTCCAGCGCGGAGCGCACGCTCATCGGCGAATCGTCCTCGCTTTCGAGTTCGGTGGCGCCAATCACGTAGAGATCGTTGGGCTTGGGCGCGATATAGATCGGATAGCGCGGATGCAGCAGGCGCACCGGGCGATGCAGCTTGACTTCGGGCGCATGCACGCGCACCACTTCGCCGCGCAGCCCGCGCAAACCCGGCATGCTGCCATGCGCGGCCGGCTGCCCTGGCCACGCCGCGCGCGCGCCAAGGCCGCGGCAATCCAGCACCACGCGTGCGCAGATGCCAAGCGCCGGCAGGTCGCCGGCCTCGACTTCGCCGGCTTCCCACACGCAATGCAGGCCGCTGGCAACCGCGCAGGCCAGCAACGCGCGCAACGTGCCGCGATTGTCGAGCTGGCCTTCACCGGCCAGCAGCAGGCCCTGGGAAAAGCGGCCCGCCAGCGCAGGCTCGAGAGCGGCCACGCCGTTGCCGTCGAGCGCGCGCATGCGCTGCGCTACCAGTTCGGGCGGCGCCACCGCGCGCACGCGGCTGGTGAACAGCGACATTTCGCTGCGGTCGCGGGTATGCCAGACCACCAGCGTGCCGTCCTCCTGGAAGAACACCGGCTCCGGCAATTCGGCCACCCAGGCGCGCCACAGGTCGACACTGGCGGTGCCCAGCTCGACGATGCGGCGCTCGGCGATGGCGGATTCCGCCAGGGGCGCCAGCATCGCTGCCGCCACATGCGCGGCCGAGCCGGCGCCATCGGGGCCGGCTCGTTCGACCAGCGCCACGCGCAGGCCGGCACGTACCAGTTGCCAGGCGGAAAGGCGCCCGGCCAGACCGGCGCCGAGCACGGCCACATCAAACGACTGCGTTGTCATGGGGATGGTTGTGCCGGTGCTCGCCGCGACTGCGCGGCGGCGCGCCGGCCTCCTTTAAGTCATGGCGTGCCCTGTCCATCTGGAAGGGCACAGAACTTCGCGTGCGGCGCCCACGTTGGCGAGCGCCGCGCCCATTGCATTGCCTTACGAGTAGATCTTGCTGCCGCTCTTGACGAACTCGATCGACTTTTCCTGCATGCCCTTCTCGGCTTCCGGCTTGAGCGAAGCGGCGTAGTCGCGCACCTCCTGCGTGATCTTCATCGAGCAGAACTTGGGACCGCACATCGAGCAGAAATGCGCGATCTTGGCGCCTTCGGCCGGCAGCGTGGCGTCGTGGTACGAACGCGCGCGTTCCGGGTCCAGGCCGAGGTTGAACTGGTCTTCCCAGCGGAACTCGAAGCGCGCCTTGGACAGTGCGTTGTCGCGCAGCTGCGCGCCCGGCCAGCCCTTGGCAAGGTCGGCCGCGTGGGCGGCGATCTTGTAGGTGATGATGCCTTCGCGCACGTCTTCCTTGTCCGGCAGGCCCAAGTGCTCCTTCGGCGTGACGTAGCACAGCATGGCCGTGCCCATCCAGCCGATATTGGCCGCGCCGATGCCGCTGGTGATGTGATCGTAGCCGGGGGCGATGTCCGTCACCAGCGGTCCGAGCGTGTAGAACGGCGCTTCGTAGCAGTGCTTCAGCTCTTCATCCATGTTGGCCTGGATGCGCTGCAGCGGCACGTGGCCCGGGCCTTCGATCATGACCTGTACGTCGTGCTTCCAGGCCTTGTCGGTCAGCTCGCCGAGCGTGCGCAGTTCGCCGAACTGGGCGTCGTCGTTGGAGTCGGCGATACAGCCGGGACGCAGGCCATCACCGAGGCTGAACGACACGTCGTACGCCTTCATGATTTCGCAGATCTCGTCGAAGTGCGTGTACAGGAAGTTTTCCTTGTGATGCGCCAGGCACCACTTGGCCATGATCGAACCACCGCGCGAGACGATGCCGGTGACGCGGTCCGCGGTCATCGGCACATAGCGCAGCAGCACGCCGGCGTGGATGGTGAAGTAGTCCACACCCTGCTCGGCCTGCTCGATCAGCGTGTCGCGGAACATTTCCCAGGTCAGGTCCTCGGCGATGCCGCCGGTCTTGTCCAGCGCCTGGTAGATGGGCACCGTGCCGATGGGCACCGGCGAATTGCGCAGGATCCACTCGCGGGTTTCATGGATGTGCTTGCCGGTCGACAGATCCATGATGGTGTCGGCGCCCCAGCGGATCGACCACACCATCTTTTCCACTTCCTCGGCCAGCGACGACGTCACGGCGGAGTTGCCCAGGTTGCCGTTGATCTTGACGCGGAAATTGCGCCCGATCGCCATCGGCTCCAGTTCGGTGTGGTTGATGTTGGCGGGAATGATGGCGCGGCCGGCGGCGATTTCGCGGCGCACGAATTCCGGCGTCATGTCTTCCGGGCGCAGCGGCAGCGCGGCACCCAGCGCATTGCCGGGGTGCTGGCGCAGCAGCGCCTTGTATTCGGGCTTGTCATACAGCGCTTGCAGGTTCAGCGACTCGCGCAGCGCCACGTATTCCATCTCGGGCGTGATGATGCCGCGGCGCGCATAGTGCATCTGCGACACGTTGGCGCCGGCCTTGGCGCGGCGCGGGTTGGTCAGCTGGGCAAAGCGCAGGTGCGCGGTGGCCGGATCGGCGGCACGTGCCAGGCCGTATTCCGACGACAGGCCGGACAGCACTTCGGTGTCGCCGCGCTCTTCGATCCACTTGCCGCGCACCGATGGCAGGCCGGCCTTCAGGTCGATATGGATGTCCGGATCGCTGTACGGGCCCGAGGTGTCGTACACGGGAATCGGCGGATTGGACATCTCGCCCTTGTCCGTGCGCGTGGACGTCTGCAGGATCGTGCGCAGCGGCACGCGGATATCCGGGCGGCTGCCGGTCAGGTAGGTCTTGCTGGATGCCGGATAGGCGAACTTTTTGTCGAGGTCGGTTTCAAGCGACTCGAAAGATGCGGCGGGGGCGGTATTTGTGCGGGCCATGGGTGTCGTCCTCTCTCTTGCGGGGATGGACGAAACCAGGAGCCCTGTGAGCATGGCCGCGGCGCCGGGGCCGGGATCATGTGCCTTGGAGAAGGCAGGAGCTGTTCGGTAACCATGAAACTTCCCACGCCGGTACTAGCCGGATCGGGTTCGAAGGGACTCTCTCAGCCGCACGGCCCATCCGTACGGCACCCCTGTTTCATCCAACGGGGTGAATTTAAGCACAAGGCTCGGAGCTTGACCACCCCTGTTTCAATCTGGAGTGTCGTGCTTCGTGGTATCGCTGGCGAACGCGCAGCCTCCGGGTCGTGGCGCGCACACCGTACGCTGCGGCGCACCATGACTTATCGTGCGCGTGCCGGGACAGGGATGCAAGCCCACGCACATAGCGCGCCGCTTGCTTTACCATGCAATCAGACATGCCCATGCGCAACGCTCGCAGAAGACCGCACAGGAGACCTCATGACCGAAGCTGCCACCCACCGCGTGTTCAACCAGGTCCCGGATCTCACCGGCCACAACCTGTTCACCGGCGACCCCGCGTTGCGCGACGCGCTGGAGCGGCTTGGCGGCGGCTGGCACGCCAGTGCGCTCGATGTCTTCGGCGCGCGCCTGGGCAAACCCGATGTGCAGCAGTGGGCGGCCGAGGCCAACCGCCACTCGCCCGAGCTGCGCACGCATAGCCGCACCGGCGAGCGCATCGACGAAGTGGAATTTCCGCCCGCATGGCACGCGTTGCTGGCCCTGCTGCGAAGCCAGCAGTTGCAGGCGCTGCCGTTCGCGCAGCCCCGGGAGGGCGCGTGGGTGGCGCGCGCCGCGGGCTATTTCCTGCAGGCGCAGGCCGAGTCCGGATCCCTGTGCCCGCCCACCATGACCTTCGCCAGCATCCCGGTGCTGCAGAAGGAAGCTGCCCTGTTCGCGGAACTGGGGCCAAAACTGTTTGCCACCGAGCACGATCCGCGCGACCTGCCCTGGCGCGACAAGCACGCCGTGATGATCGGCATGGGCATGACGGAAAAGCAGGGCGGCTCCGATGTGCGCAGCAACACCACCGTCGCGCGCGCCGTGCGCGGCGAGGGCCGCGGCGCGGAGTACGCGATCACCGGGCACAAGTGGTTTTTCTCCGCGCCGATGTGCGATGCCCACCTGGTGGTGGCGCGCATGGGCGCGGAGGACGGGCCGCTGTCGTGCTTCTTCGTGCCGCGCTTTCGCGACGACGGCAGCAAGAACCCGGTGCAGATCCAGCGTCTCAAGGACAAGCTGGGCAACCGCTCCAACGCCAGCAGCGAAGTGGAATTCCGCGAGGCCACCGGCATCCTGATCGGCGAGGAAGGCCGCGGCATCCCGACCATCATCGAGATGGCCACCTATACCCGGCTGGATTGCGTGATCGGCAGCGCCGCCATCATCCGCGCGGCGCTGGTGCAGGCCATCCACCACGCGCGGCACCGCATGGCGTTCGGCCGCCTGCTGGCGGAGCAGCCGCTGATGCGCAACGTGCTGGCCGACCTGGCGCTGGAAAGCCAGGCCGCCACCCTGCTCATGATGGAACTGGCACATGCTTTCGAGCGGGCCGATGCCGATCCGCTGGCCGCGGCCTGGAAGCGCATCGTCACGCCGGCGGCCAAATTCTGGGTCTGCAAGCGCGCCATAGAGGTGACGGGCGAAGCCATGGAGGTATGGGGCGGCAACGGCTACGTGGAGGAAGGCCCGATGGCCCGGCTGTACCGCGAGGCGCCGGTCAACTCGATCTGGGAGGGCTCCGGCAACATCATGTGCCTGGACGTGCTGCGCGCGCTCCAGCGCAATCCCGAGGACGCGGGGCGGCTATTGCAGGACCTGGGACGGCGCGCCGGCGGCCATCCGGCGGTGCGCGCCGAACTCGCCTCGCTGCAGGCGATGCTGCGCGACGCGCCGGAACACCTCGAAGCCGGCGCGCGGCGCTTTGCCCAGGGCCTGGTGCTGACCGCGCAAGCGGCGCTGATGCTCGCCCATGCCGACACCGACGATGCCGAGCGCTTCGTGGCCAGCCGGCTGGGACGCCAGCATGGCCGCGTGTTCGGCACGCTGGAGGGCGGCGACGCCGCGCTGGCGGGCGTGGTGGCGCGCGCATGGCCGGCGTGAAGCCGGTGCATCGCCGCTCGTGAACGTCCAGAGGCGCCCAGGCAGCTAACACGGCCGCACGCCGCCATGCCGGCGCATGGCGCGATTCGTCCGTGCGCACCTGGCCTCGCAACATGCCCCCCGGATTAATTCCCCGCCTCGCTACAGCCAAGGCCAGTGATGCCGTAAACCGTTGATACAAAGGGCATACATTCAATACATAAGTGCTCGATGGTCACCTTTAAATATCAAGCGGAGCGCCTTGCCGCGGCGGGCGCCGACATCCCGACATGAACATCAGCCAACGCCTGCTACTTTCCTTATCTCTTGCCCTATTCGCCTTGCTCGGGGTGGGCCTTGGTGGAATCTGGCAACTCAGCCAGTCGGAACAGCGCTTCGAGTACTTCAACGACAATACGCTGGGCAGCGTGCGCATCCTTGTCAGCCTCAAGGACGACGTCAACGCCATGCGCATCGCGCTTTACCGGCACACCATGACCGACGACCTCAAGGGCAAGACCGAAGCCGAACAGTCGCTCGCCAGTGCGGACCAGCATTTCGACACTACCGCCGCCAGATACGAACGCGAGGATATCTCCGACGAAACCGATCGCAAGATGCTCGAGGCCGACCGGGCCGCCCTCAAGCGCTACCGCGACAGCCGCGCCGCCTTGCTGGAGAAATCGCGAGCCAACGATTACGCGGCCGCGCAGGCCATGCTCGTGAGTGGCGAGCTGCATGAAGCGTCGACCGCACTGCGCAAGACGATCGACGATCACGTCGCCTACAACGCGGAACTGGGCGAGCACGCCGTCCTGAACAATCGCGAGCAGTACCACACTGCAGTGATGGTGTTCTCCGTCCTGATTGCGGTAGCCGTGCTGGGCACCGGTTTCCTGGCGGTGACGCTTTACCGGCGCATCCATGGCAGCCTGGCCGAGATCGAGCAGACCCTGGAATACGTCAGCGACTCCCTTGACCTCGCGCGCCGCGCGCCGGTCGGGCGCATGGATGAGATCGGCCGCACCGCGGCCGCCTTCAACCGCTTGCTCGAGCGCGTGGCCGGGGCGCTGCATGAAGTGCGTCATTCGACCGAATCCGTGGGCGTGGCGGCACGCCAGATCGCCGCGGGCAATACCGACCTGTCGGCGCGCACCGAACAGCAGGCGGCCTCGCTGGAGCAAACCGCATCGAGCATGGAGGAGCTGACCACCACCGTGCGGCAGAACGCAGACAATGCGCGCCAGGCCAGCGGCCTGGCCGGCAATGCCGCCAGCGTTGCCGAGCACGGCAGCGCCGCAGTTCAGCAGATGGTGCAAACCATGGGCGCGATCAGCACCAGTTCCAGCCGCATCGCGGAAATCACCAGCCTGATCGAGGGCATCGCCTTCCAGACCAATATCCTGGCGCTGAATGCCGCGGTGGAAGCCGCGCGCGCCGGCGAACAAGGCCGTGGCTTCGCGGTGGTGGCGGGTGAAGTGCGCAGCCTGGCGCAGCGCTCGTCCAGCGCCGCCAAGGAAATCAAGGGCCTGATCGACAGCTCGGTCGACACCGTGCGCACCGGCTCGGCACAGGCCGAGGACGCCGGCAAGACCATGAGCGAAGTCCAGAATGCGGTAAAGCGCGTGTCCGACATCATTGCCGAGATTGCCGCGGCCTCCGACGAGCAGAGCGCCGGCATCGAACAGGTCAACAAGGCGGTCGGCCAGATGGACGAGGTCACGCAGCAAAACGCCGCGCTGGTGGAAGAAGCCGCAGCCGCGGCGCAATCGCTGGACGACCAGGCCGGCAAGCTGCGCGATACGGTGTCGACCTTCCGGCTGGCGAACGCGGCCTGACGGCGCAGCATCTTCGCAATGCCGGCCCGAGAGCCTGCGCGTGCCCGGCCCGGGGCCGGGCCGGGGCTCACACCGCCAACACCTCCGCCATGCGCAGTACCACGCGGGGACCGTGCCGGATCAGGTCGTGCGCGCGCTCGCCGATCATGATGGCCGGCGCATTGGTGTTGCCGCCGATCAGCGTCGGCATGATCGACGCGTCCACCACCCGCAGCCCTTCCACGCCCCGCACGCGCAGTTGCGGGTCGACCACCGCGTTTTCATCCATCCCCATGCGGCAGGTGCCGACGGGATGGTAGATGGTGTCGGCATGCTCGCGGATCATCTCGCGGATCGCGCTGTCGTCGCTGCCATCCGCGCGCAGGTGCGCCGAATACAACTCCTTGCCGCCGAACGCCGCCAGTTGCGGCTGGGCAAGGATGCGGCGCACGATGCGCACGCCCGCCACCAGGCCGTCGAGATCACTCGGGTCGGACAGGAAACGCGGATCGATCAGCGGCGCCTCGCGGATATCGGGCGAGGCCAGCCGCACCTCTCCCCGGCTTTTCGGGCGCAGCACGCAGACGTGGCAGGAATAGCCGTGGCCGAAGCGCAGGCGGCGCATATGGTCGTCGGCCATGCCGACCACGAAATGTAGCTGCAGGTCCGGTTCTTCCAGTCCGGGATCGCTCTTGAGGAAAGCGCCCGCCTCGGCAAAGTTGGAAGTCATCATGCCGGTGCGTTCGCGCCGGTATCGCAGGATCTCCGCCAGCATGCGGAAGGCGCCGCCCACCGACACGCCGAACAGCTCCGATGCCGCCACGCGCTTGTGCACGATGACGTCGAGATGGTCCTGCAGGTTGGTGCCAACGCCTGGCAGGTCATGCACCACGGGAATGCCCAGTTCGCGCAAATGCGCCGCCGGGCCCACGCCCGACACCATCAGCAGTTGCGGCGAACCGAACGCCCCTGCCGACACGATCACCTCGCGGCGCGCCCGCAGCACGGTCTCACGGCCATCCAGCCGCGCCACGACGCCCACCGCGTGGCGGCCTTCAAACTCGATGCGCAGCACTTGCGCGCCCGTCAGCACATGCAGGTTGGCGCGGCCGCCATTGCTGGCGCGGTCGGCGGCATCGCCGCGATGCAGGTAGGCCCGCGCCGCGTTCCAGCGCTCGCCGCCGTGCTGTGTCACCTGGTACCAGCCCGCGCCTTCCTGGTCCACGCCGTTGAAATCGTCGTTGCGGCGGTAGCCGGCCTGCTGGGCCGCCTCGATGAAACGCTGGCCAAACGGATTGGGCGTGCGCAGGTCCGACACATGGAGCGGACCGCTGCCGCCGTGCAAGGGATCGTCGTCGCGCCCGGCCACGCGCTCGTTGCATTCCGCGCGGCGGAAATAGGGCAGCACGTCGTCCCAGGCCCAGCCATCGCACCCGGCCATGGCCCAGCCATCGTAGTCGGACGGCGTGCCCCGCGTGTAGATCATGGCGTTGAGCGAGGAACTGCCGCCAAGGCCACGCCCGCGCGGCTGGTAGCCGCGGCGCCCGTCCAGCCCCGGCTGCGGCACGGTGTGGTAGCCATAGTTGCGGCTGCCGGCGCGCGGCAGCAAAGCCGCGCAGCCTGCTGGCGTCGACACCAGCACATGGTGATCGTGGCCTCCGGTTTCGAGCAGCGCCACGCTGTCGCTGCCGCTGTCGGCCAGGCGCCCGGCCAGGGCACACCCCGCCGAACCGCCGCCAACGACAAGATAGTCAAAGGTGGTTTCCATCCGTCTCCCCGCGTGGTCGGAGGTCAGTCTGCCGGGGTTGCGCCGGACGCTGGGGCAGGCCGGGCATGCCGGGCAACCCGGTCTGGCGGGCACGCCGAGAGCATGCCGCGAAATCAGTGTAGGGCTTTGCCGGGGCGCTGGAAAGGGTAAAGGCAGGGCGATGAATACGGCTGTTTGAAGCACGAGGCTAGTGGCCGGCCTCCATTGTCAGTGGCGGCCGCATGACATATGGTGCGGGAATTGAAACGCCGCGCGCGCCACGGGCAGCGCGCGGCCCCGGGAGAACGAGAGATGAGAGAAGTGCCCGAGATGTCATCCGTATTCGACGCCATGCGCGCCGCCTCGCGGCGGGACCAGTCGCCTGCCTGGGCCGTGCGTGCCGACCGTCTGCGGCGGCTGCGCAAGCTGGTGGCCGAACACCGGGACGAGATCTCGCAGGCCATCAGCGCCGACTTTGGCAATCGCGCTCACCAGGAAACCGCGCTGCTCGAAGTCTTTCCCAGCGTGGCTGGGATCGACGATGCGCTGCGTCATGGCAAACGCTGGATGCGGGTGCGGCGGGCGCGCACCGGGTTGTGGTTCAAGCCCGCCACGTCGCGGCTGATGCCGCAGCCGCTGGGCGTGATCGGCATCGTGGTGCCGTGGAACTATCCGCTCTACCTGACGGTGGGCCCGCTGGCAGGCGCGCTGGCCGCGGGCAACCGCGCCATGGTCAAGCTCTCCGAGTACACCCCGCGCTTCGCCGCGCTGTTCGCGCGCCTGGCGCAGCAACACTTCGCCGCCGATGAGGTCGCCGTGATCAATGGCGACGCGGAAGTGGCGAGTGCCTTCTCCGCCCAGCCCTTCGACCACCTGCTGTTCACTGGCTCGACCCAGGTCGGCCACCATGTCATGCGCGCGGCGGCGGCCAACCTCACGCCAGTGACGCTCGAGCTGGGCGGCAAGTCGCCGGCCATCGTCGGCCCGGGCGCCGACCTGGAGCACGCGGTCGAGCGCATCCTGGTGGGCAAGCTGCTTAATGCGGGCCAGACCTGCATCGCGCCGGACTATGTGCTGCTGCCGGAAGCGATGCGCGAGCCCTTCGTCGCGGCGGCACGCGCCTGCGCCGCCCGCCTCTACCCGGACCTGGCTGGCAACTCCGACTACACCACCATCATCAGCCCGCGCCACTTTGCCCGGCTGGACGGGCTGGTCAACGACGCCGAACGCGCGGGCGCGCGCGTGGTGCCGCTGTCCCAGGCACCATCGGACCCGGCACGGCGCCGGCTGGCGCCGGTACTGTTGCTTGACGTGCCCGCCGACGCCACCGTGATGCAGGAAGAGATCTTCGGCCCGGTATTGCCGCTGGTGGCCTACCGCACGCTGGACGAGGCCATGGATTACATCAATGCACGGCCGCGCCCGCTGGCGCTCTACCTCTTCGAGAAAGACCGCGGCGCGATCGACCGGGTGATGGCGCAGACCGTGGCGGGCGGCGTCAGCATCAACGAAACGCTGCTGCATATCGCCCAGGAAGACCTGCCCTTCGGCGGCGTGGGGCCCAGCGGCATGGGCGCGTACCACGGCGAAGCGGGTTTCGAGACCTTCTCCAAGCTCAAGCCGATCTTCCGCCAGTCCCGGCTCAATGGCGCCGGGCTGCTCAAGCCGCCCTATGGCAAGCGGTTTGAAACGATGATCAGGCTGTTGCTGCGCTGAGGGAGACGCGGCACGGAATATATGGCTACACCGAATCGTTGATCTGGCGATACCGCGTATCGCCGAAATCTCCCGGCTCTTCGGACGCCAAACTTCCTGTCTCCTGCCTCCTGTCTCCTGTCTCCTGTCTCCTGTCTCCTGCCTCCAGTTTCATGCACTTTTCATGGGCTTGACGTGTAGAGTCAAGGGCTTAACGTCAAAGTCAAAACC
>NZ_JFJV02000207.1:0-6728 GCF_000611145.1 Cupriavidus sp. SK-3
ACCCCGCCTTTGTGCGGGGTTTTTTCTTTTATATCAGTACCTTATGTGGCGGTGGGGCAGTGGAAATATTCCGGCGGCGTCCTCGTCACAGCGGATGAATCTTTGTCAGTAAGCTTGATTGTTAACTTTTGATGGCCGCTGTCACGACTTTAAGCATGTCGCCAGCCTTTCACAGCGGAGATTAGGAGGATTGGGAGTGGTCGCCTGGATGGCCACGTATTACTCCGTGGGAGCTTAGAGCCACTTCGTAATCGTTAGGGTGGCGGCACTTTGGCTTCTATCGCAGTGCGTGGGTGACACGGAAAAGTCGTAAACATTGCCTACGGTGGTTTGGACGCGCTGGCCAAGGAGAAAGCTATGCACGCCCGATTCCATGTGGTGATCGTCCGCCACCCAGACGGCGAACGCCTGCCAATCCTGCTTGACGCCCGCCGGCAGCCCATCGACTGGATCAACGAATATTCGATCAAGCGGCTTCGCCCACGGCTGTCGGCCAATAGCCTGCTCAAGGCGCTACAGATCCTGGGTATGCTATGGGCGTGGGCAGCAAGACAGTCCTTCTGCCTACAGGAGCGCCTCAGCACCGGCGAGGGGCTATCTCCGGACGAGATCGTGAGCCAGCTCTATCCCTGGCTGCGCCGCGACTTCCAGGCGCGAGCCAAGGTGCGCAAGCTGGTAGTCGCTCCCAGTACTGTGTTGCAGCGACTGCAGGTCATCTCCCGCTTCGTGATTTGGCATCTTGAAGCAGCCATGGCCCGTTGGCCGGCGGGCAGCCCGGAATTGCGGGATATGAGGAGACGACTGAAATGCATCGAGCATGCCTTTGCTACAGCCGGACGGGCTCGCCCGGAAGCGCCCCAACACGCCAGAGCACTATCGACGGAGCAGGTCCAGCGGCTGCTGCTGGTCTGTCGACCGGGGCATGACGAAAATCCGTGGAAGCCGCCGTACCAGGAGCGCAACTATCTTATCGTTCTGATGCTGTTGCTTCTTGGGCTTCGGCGGGGCGAGCTGCTCAAGCTGAAAGTGGGCGATTGCATGCTCTCGCGCAGCATTCCGGAGATAAGGATCGAGCGATCGCCGGACGACGAATGGGACAGCAGGCGCGATGAACCCCAGGTCAAGACAGCATCTCGGCAACTGCCTTGTGACCGCTCGCTTGCCACCCGTCTCAACGCCTATATCTGCCAGATCCGGCGCAACATTGGTGGTGCCGACAAAACGCCCTTCCTGTTCCTGAGTCGAAGTGGAAGTCCAATGAGCCTGGCGCGCGTGAATGGCGTGCTGAATCAGATTGGCGTCGTGCATGAGGAGTTCGCCGACTTGCATCCTCATTGCCTGCGCAGTACGTGCGCCACCAGCTTCCGGGCCCAGGGATTGAGCAATGGACTGGACGAGGATCGAGTCGAGAAGCACATGATGTACTTCTTCGGCTGGCGATCCTCGGATTCGCTTCGACCGTACATAGCAGATGCGATCCGCAGGGAATCGTGCGAGTTCAGCCTCGGCTACCAGGCCACGCTCCTGGGGGGCGATCGGGAATGACGAACGGCGAAATCAATCGGGCGCTCGGAGCGCTATTACGCAGACTTCGGTTGCCTCAGCTGCCGAGCCACATCATTGACCGCGACGGTCGGTGCATGGATATGGCTGGCGCACGCTGGACGTTTAACGTGCCAACCAGATACGCATCGTTTGACTGGGCGAGTCGCTCGGACGGCAACGTGATCGTTGGCTATGCGATGCGACGATGGGCGGCGATGCTGCTGACCCAGCAATCCGCAGCGAGCGCTGTGAACGCTGTCACCGCAGTGGTATGCGCGCTTCGGGGCACGGTGCGCGACGATAGCCCGGAGGCGCGCGGATTGCGGCGAAGCTGGATATCGATGTCGGTGATAGAACATCCCGACGACCTGCGTGTGGCGTTGTGCCTTCACTTTGGAAAGTCGGTTCAAGTCCTGCGAACCCGCAAAGCGATGGACGAGTTCTACCCTCTACGAAGCTGGTATCGCTGGTCAGCGGAGATCCTCGAATGCCTGGGATTCGACGGGGAGTTCGCGCTGAATCTGGACGATATCGCAGTTGCTGCGCGTCACTCGAGAATGTCTGTCGAGCTGGAAGACGACGGGAGTGGGCCGCTGTGGGACACAGAGGTTACGGTTCTGCGTCGTGCATTGGCTGAAGACCGATCGCCGGAGCGGGCACATGTGATGGAGCGCGCAGCGGTCGCGCTTAGCCTGGCCTACGGTCGCAATCCATCGAACTTCTGCTTGCTACGTGAGACGGATCTGCAAAACCACCTTGAGGGCTTCGATGTACCCCCCGAGTGGGTACTGTCCATCCCCAGAATCAAGAAGCTGGGGCAGGGAGCCAGGCGGCAGTTCGTGGAGGAACGGGTGGGCGATGAACTGCTGACGATGCTGCAAGACCTCCTGGTCGTCAATCAGAGCATCGACTGTGGCCGCCATCCGCGGCCGATCTTTTTGCGCGCCGATGTTGCGTCATGGCGCGTAGGAACGGGCGTCGATGAATATGCTTACCACATGACGATCAAAGAGTTCCTGTCTCTCATACGCAGGTTTGCGAGACGAATGAAGATCGTATCGCCGCGCACCGGAAGCCCGCTTCACCTGACTTCGCGCCGATTACGGTACACCTTTGCAACAACCATGGTGGAGCTTGGTGTATCCAGAAGACAGCTTGCCACGATGCTAGATCATTCCGATACGCAGCATGTGCAGGTTTACTACGCGTTAAAGGGCAGTCGGATGACCCGAATACTGGATCGGGCGGCCGCAATGCGGCTTGGTCCCCTAATGAAGCTGTTCAAGGGAGTTCCTATTGGCGCGGGGGCCGCTGAGGCGAGAAGAGTGGGGGCGAGCAAGCAAGTCCGCTTCGTTGGCGATGTGGGAGTGGTGCCGCCGGTGGAAATTGGGGCATGCGGGAAGGCGCAGCATTGCTCGCTGGATCCGCCGTTCTCCTGCTATCTCTGTCCGAAGTTCCAGCCCTATGTGGAAGCGGACCACGAAGCCGTTCTGGACGAACTGCTTCGTAGTCGGGAGGACCGTTGCCAGAAACTTGGCTTGCGCCCATCGGTGCAGATGGATGATGTGATCTACGCGGTTGCGGAGGTCGTTCAACTTGTTGCCGGCCATGACATCAAGAAGTGCAAGTCGACGTAAGACCATGGCGGCAGTTGGCCGCGTTGGCGATCACCTCGACGACAACTGGCTCGCAAACCGCAGGTCCCTGGTCACGACAGCCAAAGCAACGTCACCGTTCGGGGGCGTGGATTGGGATGCAGCCGTCTGGGACGTGTCAGCGGCCTATCGGCATCGTACCCGCGCATATAGGTCCAATGCGAATACGCTTCGCCTCCCGTTCACCCAGCACCGGCCACCGGAAAAGGGCTGGGGCGTCGGGGAGCCGCTGGCAAATCCCTTTGCTGACGTTGTCAAGGCACTTGTTTGCGTTCGTCACCAAAAGCGGGCGCAGTCGATGGGCAGCCATAGTGTGTTTATTCGTGCCACACGCTATGTGTTCGCCGCCACGGCGAAGACGGGGCATGACATAGGGGAGTTGCGGAAGGACGATCTTGACCGCGCTGCTGCCATGGCTTTGCATCGCGAGCGGGACACGTCGGCATACAAGGTCATTGGCCATATGGAAGAGTTCGCCGATGCATTGGACCGACATGGGCTCTGCCGGGTACGGCTTGACTGGCGATGCCGGCGGAAGATTCGCCCACGATCGCTGACGCCCGACAGGATCGAAGACCTGCCAGTTGCCGTGTCGGATCGGCTCCCGAGCGAAGAGGTTATGTGTGCCCTTGGCCAGCTCTATCAGGTGATACCGCGCGCGGAATCCGTCGAAGATGCCACCGGCGCTGACCGGATACTCATCCTTGTTGCCACGATCCTTATATGCACAGGGCTTCGAATAGGGGAGATGCTCACGCTACCGGCCAAGCCAATCTCGGTCGCCAGGGATGGCAGTCGGAACCTTCGCTATGCAAGGTTGAAGGGGAGAGCCGACGATGTGACAGTGGAATGGTATTCGAAGCCATTGCTCTCGGAGACCGTGGAGGTCGTGGAGGCGGCGGTCGCGGAACTGTGCGAGGCGACGGCTGGGCCTCGCCAGGTTGCAATGCGCGCATATCGGCATGGATCGCTACTGTCGAGAAGATCCCTTCCTAAAACACTGGACACGTACGACATTCAAGCTGTTCTGGGTCTGAAAAGCCGGAACATTGTGCAGTTCCTGCGGGCACGAGAGATACCCTTTGAAATCGTGCGCCGGGGACTTCGAGTTGATCGGGTTGCGTTACTAAAAGGGATTGCGAGAGACCACTGGTTCGGACCGATGGTGCCGGGCCCCGTGGGCAAAGGACTCCGGCTGCACGAGTCGCTGTGCGTGGTCTATGCCAATCAGATACACCATGGCACGCGAACTACGCTGACCTATGCCGCCAGGCCACTAACTGACCAGAATGTTCGGGACTTCCTGACCGGGCGACCCCAAATCCGATCGGTGTTCGATCGGTATGAACTCGTTGATGAGGATGGCCTGGCACTGCGTGTGCGATCCCATGGGTTCCGTCACTTCCTGAATCATCTGTTGGATGAGGGTGGCGCTCCGGACCTTGTGCAAACGAAATGGTTTGGCCGCAAGAATGCTGTGGACACGAAAAGCTACCAACACATGACATCCGCGCAACGCTCGGCACAGGTCGTGCAGGAAGTGTTCAATGGGCGGATGAGCGGGCAGGTCGTCGACATTGCCAAGGCCTTGCCGGTAGAGGTTGCACGCACGTTCCTGATCGCCCGCATCCAGGCGGTTCACGATGTGGGCCCTGGCCTATGTATCCATGACTTCCAGATGTCCCCGTGTGAGCGTCACCTGCAATGCACGGCGAACTGCAAGGACTATCTTTGGATCAATGGCGATGAGGCGCGTGCTCAGGAGCTGAAGCGCCAGGCTGCGGTTGCATATCTCAGCCTTAAGACAGTGAAGTCACACGGCCGCAGCCGCTCCCTGATGCAAGCGGATTGGTATCGGCACCTGAAGACCAGATATGAGCAGCTGATGAGCCAGTTGGCCACGCTGGGCTTCCGCCAAGCCGATCTTGTGCGCTACGTGAAGCAGGAGGACGGGAATGCCGGCTAGCATCCGCGCAAAGGCCAAGATAAGCGAGCGAAAGAAGGCAAGCATCATTGCCGAGCTTGAGCGCTGGCAAGACAGAGAGCTTGGTACTAGGCTGACCTGGGAGCGCATCGAGTCCTTCTCCGGATACACTCGGCAAGCGCTAAGTCGGCACCCGGAGATTGTGCATGCCTATCAGGAAGCCAAGCGTGCACTGGCCGCCGGTGCTCGCCCGTCGCGCTCCCGATCGCGGAGCGATGAGCTCGCCTATCTGGACCGAACCGTTGAGAATCTGCGGGCGAAGATCCGCCGGTACGAAGAGCTTGAGGCGCAGTGGCTGCAGCGGTGGCAGCGTATTGCCTTCCAGTGCGTCCAGCGCGGCATCAGCATTGAGGATCTGGACCTTCCACTCGATCCGTTGAACCGGAAAGGCTAACCAGTCTGAGCGGTGTCGGGTGTGCCAGCGTCAACCGTGAGGGGCTTGAGAAAGCCGCTGCCCTCCAGTGTCGTCTGCGCGACAGCATCGACGTACTTCTCGGCTCGCGAGGCTCGGATCCGAACCCTCTGCGCCCATTCCTGGGTGGCCTTGCGATAGAAGTAATCGGCCTCCTTGGCCCAGCCGTCGCGTCGCGTCGATATGGCATGCGACAGGAAGATGCGGTCAATGGCGAGATCCTCGAAGCGGCGATGGTGGTGTACTTGGTTGCGTTCCCGCAGCTCCTGATCGAAATCCCTGTCAAACTGCTTCAGAAACTGCCCAATGTCGATGCGATGGCGTGGTTCGAACTTGGCTAGGACATTGAGATACTTCTTGATGCGTTCCCTGAGTTCATAGAAGCGATTGAAGTACATCTCGCACATATACGTCAGGTGCACGTGTTTGCTCACTGGCAGCCCGCGGAAGGGAAATCGCCGGAAGTAGTACTCACAGTCCTGGAGGGCATGGATGGCTTGTTCGATGCCCAGATACTGCATGACCAAGTCGTGTTGCCGTTCGATCTCCGGAGAAAAAACGAACTCGTTGAGGTGCTCCTCGTCCTCCGGCCAAGGGATGCCATCGTCGTAGAGGGTTCGCGCGAACGTGCCCCGGCGCCATTCCTTCCACCCTGGATAGGCTTCGAGCTCGCGCATCCAGACGCCGATGGCTCGATCGATCAGTTCACGAGGGGGCGATGGGTTGATTCCGGCAGGGTTGGCTGTCACGTCGAGATCCCGTTCGGTTAGGAGGGGTTCATTCTGCCAGCCAATGCTGCATCCGGCACTTCTTCCAGGGTGGCAGCGCTCCCAGAAAATGGCGAGCATTCCCGACCACAAAGTTGGGAAAGTGGTGGATAATTGACTCACTTCAGCGCGCTGCGCATCGACCTCCGGCCCTAGTCTGGGCCCCAACGACCCCCATCTTTACGATTGCCGGGTCGCATCTCGCCCAAAGCCACTATCCGTGCCAGTTTGCGGTCAATGTTTACGCCGTTGCGTAACAGAACCGTTCATGCGTCCCGCGGCGCTGGATGGGATTCCGTTCCGCTACGACGGCGCGCCGATGCACTAATCGGCGGTAATCGCCCGTCTCGCCTCATCCTCACGCT
>NZ_JFJV02000208.1:0-1009 GCF_000611145.1 Cupriavidus sp. SK-3
GTATCCGTGTCATTCGCCTTGGCCAGCTCACCGGTGGCCGGCGTCGCGGGCGGCTGCACGAAATCCTTTGCCGTCATGACCGGGGCCTTGCTTGCCGGCTCGGCCTTGGTGGCCAATGCCCCCTGCAGTGCCGCCAGCCTGCGCGCTTCCTCCTGCTGCTGTCGGATGAGTTGGTCCAGTCCGCCGCTGTCCGGGCTGCTGGTGCGCTCCTGCAGCTTCTTGGCCTTTTTCGCTTCGGCCTCCTTAGCCTGGTCCGACTCCATGCCGCTCTGGTAGAAATAGCCGAGCGTACCCACCGCCACCGCCGCCACCACGCCGAGGGTGGTGACGATGTTGCGCGGCACCTTGCCGCTGGTCAGGCGCGTCTTCGCGTCGGAAACGTCAGTCACGGGCTGCTTCACGGTGCGCGCCTCGCTCAGAACAGGCCAAGGATGCGGCGCTTGCCGCGCTGCACCGTCACTTCGGTATCGCCCGAGCGCAGCGCGACCTCGTCGGCCAGACGCTGCAGCACAAGGAAGTCGCCGCGCCGGATAAAGTTCGCCACCACATAGTCGCTACCGTCCTTGACCAGCGCCACCGGCCAATCGGCGGCCTTGGGCATGCGCATCCAGATTGCCTTGCCGTCGTCAAACACCGTCTCGGGCTTGAAACTCGCGCTACCCGACACGCCATAGTCGAAATTCAGCTTGTCGGGGGAAACCGCAACCGCATCGGGCAGCGCCGCGCCGCCATCGCGCTCTTCCGGCGCCCCCGACTGCTCGGCGCGCGCCTTCGACTTGGCGCCTAATGGGGCCTGAACGCGGAAGCGCACCTTCTGGTAGAAGATCCCGCCCAGCGGCGAGGACACCAGCGTGAACTCGTAGCTGCGCTTGTTGGTATTGACCGACAGCGTGTTGACCAGACCGGGCCCGTTCGGCTTCACATACAGGTGATTCGCGCCGTCCGTGTCGAAGCTCCAGCGGATGTTCTCGCCCCAGGCCGGATCGCCCACGATCTGCTCGTCGGGACC
>NZ_JFJV02000209.1:0-3845 GCF_000611145.1 Cupriavidus sp. SK-3
CAGTCACCACGGCCCTGCCGACTCGCTTACACTCCGACGAACTCCTAGAAGTCGCAATAAGCCGATCACGGACCGCGTTGCGGAGCGAATGGCATTGCGCTCAGCAAATTATGGATGATCAATTGGCGGCGCTTGCTGCGGACTAGCCGTGGCACGGTCCGTGCCCAAACAATGCCAACGCCGAGCCGGCGTTCAAATTTTCAGCGCGCAATTGGCGGATAAGGACGATTTGGTGGTGGATGCGGACACGTCCCACTGCGAGATGTCGCTCCGCCTGCGCGAGATGCCCGCGCTCCTCGCTGATGGCAGCATGGCCGGCTTCCGACAGGACTGCGATGCTGTAATTATGGTGTGCCTTGAGCGTGGCATGGCCTTGAACAAGCGAACAAGCCAGGGGACGCATTGGCCGAAATGCCATTGATAATGACTTGACACCTGTTGGAAAGGTAGGTGCGTAGCGGTACGGCGCGGAACGACTTCAGGAGCGGGCAACCAAAAGCACGCCGCCCAAGATCAGCAGCATGCCGGCCACTCGCATCGGGCCAATCATTTCACCAAGTAGCCAGGAGGCAGCCACAGCATTGAGCACATAACCCACCGACAACATGGGGTAAGCCACCGACACCTCGATGCGCGACAGACCCACAATCCAAACTGCCACGCCGATCCCATATAACGCGAGGCCCGCGGCTACTTGCCATTGGATCAATACCTGCCATACGGCATTCACGAGCGCCGCACGCTCCACTGGGATAGCTCCCACGGTGCTGACACCGGCCTTCAACAGCAACTGTGCCGCGGCGTTGCACAGAACGCCGGAAAAAAGGAAAGCAAAAGTGGATAGCGCCATCATGCGACGTGTCTCTCAGGATCTATCAAGTACGCCAGCGTCACCTCCCAATCCGATGGCTGAACGAAGAATGATCGGCCGTGGCATTGCCAGACATCTTCGAGCTGGCCTAGGTTCGTCACAAGGACGGGCTATGACGTGCTGAATGTGCGTTCGGAACATCGCTGGACACGTAGCCTTATCGCCAAGGGGTGCTTGCTCCACGCTTTACAGAACCGCCGTTTTTGAGTGCTAGCTGCGCGCGCGACCTGTTGGCTCGGCCATGCAGCTATGACCGACGGTGCAGAGCGCCCAAGGGAACGCCGAACTGCGAGCCGATGCGAAAAATCAAACGGCACAACAAGACCTGACAGGAACATGAGGCCAACATTGCGCGCTAACGACTTCCAACACTTCATTTCAACATCCCACCGCCATTGCTTTAAAGAGGCGATCGTACGGCACATTTTCAGCCGCTGTGTCTCTTATTCTATGCTCATGATTACATTCACGAAAGAAATCGAATTATCGAGCGCGAACGAGTAAAGTTTACTATGCTAACGCCACGTTCATGGGTGCCAGAAGATTCTACCGGCACCCAGAGCAAAGGAATTCGTAATAGGAGGCGAGAAACATGAATGCCCTCCAAGTTGCCGCACCTACCGCAACGCTTTTGATATTGATGTCCGGTTGCATTGCGAGTCCAGTTGCACCCTACGACGATGCTCTCTACCCATATGCTTATTATGGCGCCAGATATCCATATTACTGGAGTCAGCCTTATTATCCTTACCATCCATATAGTGGGGCAAGGCTATATTACCATCGGCATCGTTCCATTGGGGGTCACTTTAGCGATAACCACGACGGGCATTTCGGTCGTCACTACGGCCAATATTTTGGTGGTCACAACGGGCACCCGGCCAGCGCACACAGTGAAGGCGGCCATGGTGCCGGCCATGGTGGAAGTTACGGAGATGGGCATGGCGGTGGGCATGGCGGTGGGCATGGCAGTGGGCATGGGGGTGGCCATGGTGGCGGACATTAGAGGGGGCAGGCGCAATCCCGAACGCTAACAAGCAAAAATTCCTGACCAACTCCCTCAATACAGACTGCCAAGGATGCGTGAGACGCCCGGTGCTGTCAGGGTCCCTGGCTTTAGCGCTTAGCGAACGACTACGATCGCAGTGACAAACCGCCCGCACGGCGGATCCAATTCAGCCAAGATTCCTTTCAATCGACGAGTGCGCGGCGCCAAGTCGTGTCATTAAACTCGACAATAAAAATGGACGGCACTGTTCCTCCAGCAGCATCAATGCAGGCGACCAATGAAATGCACTTGACTCTTGAGATCGCCATTTCTAAAAGGTTAGTAAAAAGAGCCTAACATCACGACCGACTGAAAATAGCATGAAAATTTGCCGGCCGATATTTTTTAAAGCTCGGCAGCTTGCCATGTAGTTTTCTCCAGCGAATGCCATCCTTTCCAAGAAATAGACTTACCATTGAAAGTCCGTATCAATTAGACTGGACTCGAGCCTTGCGCGTGCGTTGGCAAAGTCCCTACGCGATTCCAGCAATTCACGTTGCGTGGCATAGAGTTGCCGACGGGCATCCAGAAGATCAGTCAATGGGATGCCACCCTTTTTGTACGCGAATTCGGCCGCTTGGGCAGCGGAGAGGGCGTCTGGTAGCATCTGCGTCTCGAAGCGCAAGAGTTGCTGGCGTGCGGATTCAAATTGCGCTAGTGCACGGTCGACGTCCGAACGTACGTTAGTGCGCAATTTTTCAAGGTTGATTTTGGCACTCGTTAGGTCCGCCTCGGCGCGTACGATGTCGCCCATATAGTCGTTGTTGATAAAAAGCGGCATCGACAACTGTACGCCCAGCGTGGTACCGCCATTGGCGGGAAGATTGCGTTCAGCAATCACCGCTACATTCACATCACGAATACGCTGCGCCTTGGCCAAGCCGAATGCCGCTTCGAGGCTGTGTACTCGTGCAATCGCTGCGCTTATATCTGGACGTCTGTCCATCAAGGCCTCGATGCGGTCGCTTTTTAACATGCTATCGCCGGGAACGGGCCACGGATCGATGACTCGGATTGAGGAAGCGTCGTGCTCTCGCGCAAGCAACGTGGCAAGCATCACTTGGGCAACGGCAAGATCGGTGTGCGCCTGCAGCAATTCGTTCTCGCTGCGGCCTTCCTCGACGCGAAGGCGTATCAGGTCCACGCGCGCGATGTCGCCAGCCTTGAGTCGAAGCTCGGCGGCCTCGCGGCTTCGCGCAAACGCATTTCTAGTGGCCTGCGCGAGACTCACAAAGTCTTGCGCCTGCTTCAATGCGAAGTAGGCATTGGCCAATGCCAGGCGCAGTTGGCGAAATGTGTCCTCGATATCCAGTTGGGCGGCGTCGGCCGCCAGACTTGCCACCTCGCTGCGCAGCTCGCGCTTGTTGCCGCGCTCAATAAGCTGCGATACGTTGATCAGTACATCCGCGTCGCGGGGTTGGTAACGGCCAATTAAGCCGGGCCCGGCACCCACCGTTAGCGTTGGATTCGGCCGCTTTCCTGCATTGACCAGAACACCTTTTGCGGCAGTTAGTGCGGCTCGCGCTATTTGCACGTCCCGGTTTTGCGCCAAGCCGGCATCCATGGCGCTGCGCAGCGTTAAGGCGCCAAGGGAAGCGTCGATCGGTTCGGCTTCGATGACGGGCTTCGCTAACGGAGACGCCAGGTGGTGGATGGCAGGTGCGCCATTGAAGGGAGCGACGCCGGTCGCAGGTTGCCCGAGAGCAGGAATTGCCGCGCCACATGACGCTATCACGGCGAGTAGTCTTATTGCGCGATCGATCATGGCCTGACCTGTGGACTAGGACTTTTGCGCAACCATCTCGGCAAGGCAGCGCCTGTTCGCAAACGTGGTACGCCAATGCCTTTCACAGCCAAATGCTGTATAGCTGGGTGGCTCGTTGCATTGTCCCAGCCTAGGAGCCCGTCGGGCTTTCCGGCCTTCCA
>NZ_JFJV02000210.1:0-1058 GCF_000611145.1 Cupriavidus sp. SK-3
TCCCGATCGTCGAACAGACCATCATCGAAAAGCCCTTCTGCAAACTGGTGCGCTTCAAGCGCTATGCGGACGACCCCGAGACCATCAAGCTGCTCAAGGATGAGCCGGTCGTACTGGTATGCGCGCCCCTGTCGGGCCACCATTCCACGCTGCTGCGCGACACGGTGAAAACCTTGCTGCAGGATCACAAGGTCTACGTGACCGACTGGATCGATGCCCGCATGGTGCCGGTCGAGGACGGCCGCTTCCGCCTGGCCGACTACATTCACTATATCCAGGAATTCATCCGCCACATCGGCGCGGAAAACCTGCATGTGATTTCGGTGTGCCAGCCTACGGTGCCGGTGCTCGCGGCCATCTCCCTGCTGGCCTCGGCCGGCGAGAAGACGCCCAAGACCATGACCATGATGGGCGGCCCGATCGATGCGCGGCGCAGCCCGACCGCGGTGAATTCGCTGGCGACCAACAAGTCGTTCGAGTGGTTCGAGAACAATGTGATCTATACGGTACCGGCGAATTACCCCGGCCATGGCCGCAAGGTGTATCCGGGTTTCCTGCAGCATGCCGGCTTTGTCGCGATGAACCCGGACCGCCATCTGTCCTCGCACTACGACTATTACCTGAACCTGGTCGAAGGCGATGCAGACGATGCGGAAGCCCATGTGCGCTTCTATGACGAGTACAACGCCGTGCTCGACATGGACGCCGAGTACTACCTCGACACCATCCGCGAGGTGTTCCAGGAATTCCGCCTTGCCAATGGCACCTGGGAAATCGAAGGCAAGCCGGTCCGTCCGCAGGACATCAAGGGCACCGCGCTGCTGACCATCGAAGGCGAACTGGACGACATCTCGGGCGCCGGCCAGACGGCGGCGGCGCATGAACTTTGCGCCGGCATTCCCAAGGATCGCAAGCAGCACATCACGGCCGCCAAGTGCGGTCACTACGGGATATTCTCCGGCCGCCGCTGGCGCCAGGAGATCTATCCGGAGTTGCGCAACTTCGTGCTCAAGCACCATTGAGCCACGGTTGCCCATGAAAAACGCCCGCGCAAGCGG
>NZ_JFJV02000210.1:1102-8298 GCF_000611145.1 Cupriavidus sp. SK-3
TCGCAGCGGCAAAGTTCAGCGGCGTTCCAGGTAGGAAAGCAACATCTCGGTGTGCAGCTCGGCGAAACGCTCGTGCTCGTCCTGGGCCGCCACATCGCGCCCGATCACGGCGCTGATGGTGTAACGGTTGGAAAGCACGTAGTAACCCAGCGCCGAAATGGTCAGGTAGAGCTGCGAGACGTCGACATTGTCGCGGAACACGCCCTTCTTCTGTCCCCGCTTGACGATATCGGCAAGCACATTGACCACCGGGTTGATCAACTGGTGCAGCTGCGTGGACTTCTTCAGGTGGCGGGCCTCATGAAGATTCTCGCTGTTGACCAGGCGGATGAACTCCGGATTGCGGTAGTACCAGTCCCACACGAAGCGGGCCAGGGTACGTACGGCGGCCACCGGGTCTTCCTCGACGATATGCAGTTGCTCCTCCGCGGCACGAAACTCCGCATATTGTTTTTCCAGGACGGCCAGGAACAAGCCTTCCTTGCTGCCATAGTAGTAATACAGCATGCGCTCGTTGGTCTCGGCGCGGCGCGCGATCTGGTCGACGCGTGCGCCGGCCAGTCCACCCTTGGCAAATTCCTCGGTGGCCGCATCCAGGATGCGGCGGCGCGTTCCTTCGGGGTCCCGCTTGGTTCTGGTTTCGTTTCGCATGCGACGGCTGGTGAATCGTTGCGCGGATTATGGCACAGGGCAACTTGCGCGCAGCGGCCCCGACAAAGGGCGCATCATCTCGCGTTTCTGCACTGCGGCGAAATCGGGGATAATCCCTGCCGCGCACCCGTTCCAGCCGGCCTGCCCGCCGGGCAGGAAAAAGAGAGCAGCGCCTGGCTGCCCCCGCAAACCCCAGAATATTTGTGACTGCCAACCGCCCGACCCTCGCCGATCGCCTCGAAGCCCTGCTGCCGCAGACCCAGTGCACCAAGTGCGGCTTCGATGGTTGCCGCCCCTATGCCGAAGCCATGGCAGCGGGCGACGCGGCCTGCAACCGTTGCCCGCCGGGCGGGGCCGAGGGCATCCGCCGCTTGTCGGCTCTGCTGGGCACCCCGGTGCTGCCGCTGGACCCTGTGCGCGGCATGGAACAGGCCCGCGCGGTGGCGGTGATCGACGAAGCGCTGTGCATCGGCTGCACGCTGTGCATCCAGGCCTGCCCGGTCGATGCCATCGTCGGCGCGCCCAAGCAGATGCATACGGTGCTGGAAGACTGGTGCACCGGTTGCGATCTCTGCGTGGCACCTTGCCCCGTTGACTGCATCGCCATGGTTCCCGTCACCGCCGAACGCACCGGCTGGGCCGCGTGGTCGCAGGAACAAGCTGACGAAGCCCACGCGCGCTATTTGGGGCGCCGCTCTCGGCTGGTGCGCGAGCGTGAGGAGAATGATGCGCGCCTCGCGGCCAAGGCAGCCGCCAAGCTGGAAGCGCTGCAGGCCGAGACCGCGCAGAGCGAGGAGGAACGGGCGGCGCAGGCGCGCAAGCAGGCCATCATCCAGGCCGCCATCGAACGTGCGCGCCTGAAGCAGCAAGCCGTCAAGCCGCGCAATACTGAAAACGTCTCCCCTGCCGTGCAGGCGCAGATCGATGCAGCCGAAGCCCGCCGGGCCAAGGCGGGTCTGGGCGAGCCAGGCCCGGCCGATCCTGGCGCCACGACCGGCGCCAACCCAGCCACCAAGGACCAATGAACGCAGCCAAGTGCCGCGCCTTGTTCGAGACACTGCGCGAAGTCAACCCGACCCCCACCACCGAGCTGGAGTACAGCTCGCCGTTCGAGTTGCTGATCGCGGTGCTGCTGTCCGCGCAGGCCACCGACGTAGGCGTGAACAAGGCAACGCGCAAGCTGTACCCGGTGGCGCACAGCCCGCAGCAGATGCTGGACCTGGGCGAGGAAGGGCTGATCGAATACATCAAGACCATTGGCCTGTACAAGACCAAGGCCAAGCATGTCATCGCCCCCTGCCGCATCCTGGTGGAGCAGCACGGCGGCCAGGTGCCGCGCGACCGCGCCGCGCTCGAAGCCCTGCCGGGCGTGGGCCGCAAGACCGCCAACGTAGTGCTCAACACCGCCTTCGGCGAGGCCACCATCGCGGTCGACACGCATATTTTCCGCGTTGCCAACCGCACCGGGCTGGCGCCCGGCAAGAACGTGCAGGTGGTCGAGCAGAAGCTGCTCAAAATCGTCCCGCAAGAATTCCTGCACGATGCGCACCACTGGCTGATCCTGCATGGCCGCTATGTGTGCAAGGCACGCAAGCCCGAATGCTGGCACTGCGCGATCGAGCCGCTCTGCGAATACCGCGAGAAGACCGAGGCGCCGCGCATTTAAGTGCGAGCGCGCCGGGCAGGCAAGAAAAGACCCGCACGAAGCGGGTCTTTTCTTGCACCGTGGGCGCCGCGAAGGCGCGGCCGGTCAAACGATGCGGCAGGCTTCGTCGAAGGACAGGCGCGGGCTGCGCGGGAACAGCTTGTCGGCCTCGCCATAACCCAGGTTCACCAGGAAATTGACCGACCACTTGCCATCGGGGAAGAAGGCCGCATTGAGCTTCGCGGCATCGAAGCCGGCCATCGGACCGCAATCCAGGCCGAGGGCACGCGCGGCCAGGATGAAATAGCCGCCTTGCAGCGAGCTGTTCATCAGCGCATCACGGGCAATCTTCTCCGGCTGGCCGGCATACCACGAGCGGGCATCGGCGTGCGGGAACAGCTTGGGCAACTGGTCATGGAAGTCGTTATCGAAAGCAACGATCGCGGTAACCGGCGCCGAGCGCGTCTTCTCGACGTTGCCGGCGGAAACGCATTCGACCAGGCGCGCCTTCTCGGCGGCGCTCTTGACGAAGACGATGCGTGCCGGCGAACCGTTTGCCGCGGTCGGGCCAAACTTCATCGCGTCATAGATCTGATGGAGCGCGGCATCGTCCACCTTGCGGTCTTGCCACACATTGTGGGTGCGGGCTTCGGTGAACAGCTGGGCGATAGCGGCCTGATCGATCGATTTCATGCGTTCGGTTCCTGAACAAGAAGTGAGAGCCGGATTGTATCGAAATCGCCGCACTCCTCCCCCCAGACGATTTGAGCAAAGGGTTCAATTCTGTTGCACAACCTGGCCGCCGGCACCCTTGCGCGTCAGCCACAACACACCCGCCAGGATCAGCCCGCCGCCCAGCGCCTGCGTCAGCCCGACATGCTCCCCCAGCAAAAGTGCGGCCAGCACCACTGTCACCACGGGTTCCAGCGTGGACAGCATCGAAGCCCGTGCCGCGCCGAGCCGCTGCAGGCCAGCGAAAAAGGCCAGGATGGCCAGGACGGTCGACAACAATGCGATCGCCAGCAACGCCAGCCAGCCCGCGAAGCTCTGTGGGAACTGAGGCGGCACGCCCGCCCCGGTACGCACCAGGCCCACCACGACATAAACCACGGCCGCGGCGCTGCACACCACGGTAGTGGTCGCCAGCGGGTTGACGCCCGCCGTAATGCGCGCGCCCACGATGATGTAGACCGAGTAGATCGCGGCCGAGGCCAGGCCCAGCGCAATGCCGAGCGCCGAGCCCTGGCCGCCGCCCACGGTCAGCCCCGCCCCGACCGAGCACAACACAAGCGCGATCACGGACGCCGTGCTCAGGCGCTCCTTGAGGAAAACGGCGGCGAGGATGGTGACGAAGAGCGGATACAGGTAAAGCAGCAAGGCCACCAAGCTGGCCTGGGCATGGTTGAGCGCGGTAAAGAAGCAGAACGACTGCCCGACATAGCCAATGCCGCCCATGGCGGCCAGCGCGAGTACCTTGCGCCAGCCCGGCATGCCAACCCCGCGCAGGCGCATCGCCAGCGCCAGCGCGCCGGCCGCCAGCACGAAGCGCACCGCAAGCAAGCCGTAGACGTCAGTGCCGGCCTCGTAGGCGAAGCGCGCGAATATCGCCATGGCACCAAAGGCGCTGGCCGACAGGGCGATCAGCAGCACGCCGGCGAATTGCTCGCGGGCGTTGCGGACGGGCTGGTGGCCAGCGGTGGCGGAAGATCGGGAAGCAGACATGGTGGTGCGCGGTCGGGGACACGCCCGGCGACACCGGGCAACGCCGCATTCTAGTAGCTGGCGGTCCGATTCGGGCAGCCCTCTGGCGGCCGAACCGCGCTGCAGCGACGGGAGAGCTCGTTTACAATACCGGCATCATGTTCAATCCCTCCCGCGAAGAAGTCCGCCGTTTTTTCTGCGACGCATGGCAAAAGCAGCGCGCAGGCAATGTCCTGACGCCACTCGAAGTCATTGCAGTCGACTGGATCGGCGAGCACCCCGAGTATCACAGCCTGCTCACCGACACGGAAGGCGCGCTGACCCAGGATTACACGCCTGAAGGCGGCCAGACGAATCCCTTCCTGCACCTGGCCATGCACCTGTCCATCTCCGAGCAGGTTTCCATCGACCAGCCTCCTGGCATCCGCCGGGCCTACGAGTCCCTGACCCAGCGCCTGGATTCGCCCCACGAGGCGCAGCACCAGGTGATGGAGTGCCTGGGCGAAATGCTCTGGCAGGCGCAACGCACAGGCATGCCGCCCGACGGCGAGCAATACATCGCATCGATCCAGCGGCGCGCCAGCCGCTGAGGCGCATGGAGCAAACTCACCTGGGCTGCGTACAAATGATCACAAAGTCGTGATGCGGAGCATGATAGGCTTTACCGCGTCGCAATATCACGCAGCGCATGCATCACTTCTTCCGGTGAATGCGGCGCACAGATCTCAATGCCACCCAGTACGTCCAAGCCGGAGGCGGGTGCCGGCGCGCCCATCCGGCGCTTCCCCGGCGCGAGGCCCGCTCTCCTGCTGGCTATCTCCATCGCGGCCGGCTGGCCTTTGTCCAGCCAAGCCGCCATCGCCTTGCTGCAACCGCCAAAGGTGGTCGATGGCACCAAGCCACTGACCCTGACCCTGCTGCTGAGCGCCAATAGCGCCAACCGCAGTTTCCTCGTGCCCGAAACCCTTGAGGTCATGGCTTCGGCGGACCTGCAGGCACCTGTGCGGCTTGGCATGCGGCGCGTCACCGCCGGCCCGTCGACCATCAAACTGCGCAAGGGAGAGTACCGCACCATCGAATATGGCGCGGAACTGCCACCCAACTTGCGTGGCCTGGTGCGGCTGGATCCGGTTGACATCGATGCCGCCCCGGTTCTCGTCACGCTCAATCGCGCGCCGCGCGCGGATGATCCGCCCGTGGCCCAGGTCGCGAATACACCGCCAGCGGGAACCGCGCCGGAGGCAAGCGCCGGTGGCGCCAGCCCCGTGGTCCCGGTCGTTCCGGTGGCTTCTGCCAGCCAGGCAGCGCCGGTCCAACCGGACCTCCGCGACCAGGGACGGCTCACCTTCAATGACCCGATGTATTTCATCCTGGGTGCGCACGACGGCGCCAATGCGAAGTTCCAGTTCAGCTTCAAGTTCCGCATCTACCAGGGCGAGAACCCGGCTTCGCGCGGCCTGCTTGAAAACCTGTACTTCGGCTACACGCAGTTTTCGCTGTGGGATCTGTCGGGCGATTCGCGCCCCTTCCGCGACACCAACTATCGGCCGAGCCTGTTCTATTACCTCTCGGACACTGGCGTGCACAACCGCGCCATCAGCCGGCTCTCGCTGGCAACGGGCGTGGAGCACGAGTCGAATGGCCGTGATGGCGACCAGTCGCGCAGCATCAATACCGTGTTCGTCAAACCCACTTTCTACCTGGGCGACCTGACCAACTGGCACTGGAGCATCTCGCCCAAGCTGTATTACTACGTCGAGAAGAACGACAACCCCGACATCGCCAGCTACCGCGGCTACATGGATCTGAAGCTGGCCTACGGCAAGCCCGACTCATGGGAATTTGCCGCCACCCTGCGCAAGGGCACGCAGAAGTACTACGGCAGCGTCGACGCGGCGGTGACTTACCCGCTGGCACGCCTGATCCCGGGCACGGCGGGATATCTGATGGCCGGCTACTTTGTCGGCTATGGCGAGAGCTTGCTGGACTACAACCGCAAGCTGCCGTGGCAATTCCGGCTAGGGTACGCACTGTCGCGCTGAGCTGGCCGCCGTCCGCAACGGCCCGGGTCGCGTTCAGCCCGCCAGCGGCTTGCCGCTGGCCTTCAGGCGGGCGTTGGCTACGGCCGCTGCAAACTGGCCTTGCCCGTGCCATCCGGTGGCCCGGCCCAGCTTCTTGCCTTTGTGGAAGAACATGAACACGGGAATGCCATGCAGGCCGAAGCGCTTGCCCAACTCGGGATGCGCATAGACGTTGGCATGCAGCCAGTGCAGTTCGAGGGCACGCACCGGCTCGGGATTCGCCAGCATGGCTTTCTTCGCCATCTCGCAGTTAAAACAGTCCACGCCCCAGAAGAACACACAAACGAGCGCGTCGCCGGCAGCGGCAATGGCCGCATCAATGTCGTCACTCGCTACTTCGCGCATGCCAAATGCATCGAAGGCGCGGTGATCCAGGTGCGCCGCCGCGCCGGCAGCGGCGCCGGGTGCGGCGGTATTGCCTGGCTTGATGGACATAAGCTTCTCCCGCAATGAAAAACGCCCGGGCCAGCGGCACCGGGCGTTGCTTGTGCCGGCCAAATGGGCGGACAGCGGAGGCGTTGCGCTTACTTGGGCGCCGCCACCGTTACCAGTGCCGGACGCAGTACGCGGTCTGCGATCATGTAGCCACGCTGCAGTACCGTGACCACGGTGTTGGGTTCCTGCGGCGCGGGCACCATGGAAATGGCCTGGTGGCGGTGCGGGTCGAATTTCTCGCCGACCGGGTTCAGTTCGACGATCTTGCCCTTCTCGAAGGCGCTAAGGAGCTGGCGCGCTGTCAACTCGACCCCTTCGCGCAGCTTGGCGATATCGCCTGAGCCATCGGCCAGCGCGGCCTGCAGGCTGTCCATCACGGGCAGCAGGTAATCGGCGAAGCTTTCGATGGCGAATTTATGCGCCTTGGTGACATCATCCTGGGCGCGGCGGCGGATGTTCTCGCCCTCGGCAGTTGCCCGCAGGAACATGTCGTAGTGCTCCTTGGCCTTGGCTTCAAGCGCGGCCAACTGGGCCGCCACGTCGCCAGCGGCGTTCTCGGCCTGGCCGGCCGGGGCGGTGTTCAGCTCCTCGCTGGCGGGCGTGAGCGGCGGCGTGGTGGGTGGCGTCTGCTTCTGTTCTTCCATGTCGATCCGTATCAATACAAGGACGCGGCCTGCCTGGTC
>NZ_JFJV02000210.1:8327-25788 GCF_000611145.1 Cupriavidus sp. SK-3
ATCGGCAAATGTAGCCTGCACTTGGTGGCAAGCGTCTGTTTTTCAAGGGCGCACCGGGACGGTGCAGTGAAACACAAGGTTACAAAGAGAGGTGCGTGGAAATAGGGGCCATATTGCTTTGCAGCAGCGCACCCCCTAAGATGAAAACGTATAAAAATGACAAAAATAACGGGGTCGAAGATGCATCACACGTCGGGCCACTCTCGAAAGGTTAGCCATGCATAAGCTGCCTGTTCTGACGGTCTTCCTACTCGCCGCATTATCGGTGATGACAGCCTTTATCTGCCTTTCCGGCGCGTTCACGCCGCGAGACACCGAGTACGGCAGCGGCAAGGCGGTTTTCAAGCACTACATCATCCCCTACGTTCGCTGACCCAGCCAGGTGAGTCCGGGCGACCGCCCGCGCGGCTGCCCTCCTCACCCCCTGACTCCATCGATCTGGCGCCGGTCGCGCTTGGTCGGCCGGCCCTGCAAGCGCGACGCCGGTTCATCGTTGAGCCGCCTGTTCTCCGCGTCTTGGCGCCGGCGCGCCTCGCTGGCCTCGGTTTCCGCATAGAGTGTCTGGGCGACGGTTGCCGGACCGCGGGCTCCTGCAACGCCCTTTACCACCACTTCCCAGCGTTGCTGGTGCGCCTCCAGTACGACCGTGTCGCCCGGCTTGACCTCGCGCGAATTCTTGCAGGCCTGGCCATTGACCTGGACCTTGCCCCGCTCCACCGCCTCGGCCGCCAGCGAGCGCGTCTTGAAGAATCGCGCGCACCACAGCCATTTATCGATGCGCAGGCGGGCATCGGCCTCAAAAGATACGTTCATACCTTCACCTCCATGCCATTGCTCCCGCGCCGCTCATGCCGCCGCACCGCGGGTCTGGGCTTGCGTGCGCCGGGCTTCCAGTTCATGCGGATGGGGCATCCGCAGCGGCCAGCCTTGCAGGTGCTGCAATCCGATCTCCGCGAGCCCGGCGATCCAGCTTTCCGCATCGTTGAGGCAAGGAATGTAGTGGAATACCTTGCCGCCAGCCACCTGGAACGCGGACCGCCCTTCCATGGCGATCTCTTCCAGCGTTTCGAGGCAGTCCGCCGGGAAGCCGGGACAAAACACGTCGACCCGGCCGGTACCGACCTTGCCTAGCTCTTGCAGGGTAGGCGCGGTATAGGGCTGCAGCCACTCCGCCTTGCCGAAGCGCGACTGGAACGTGACCTGGTACTGCCCCGGCGGCAAACCCAGCGCCTCGCCCAGCAGGCGCCCGGTTTTCAGGCATTCGCAGTGGTAGGGATCGCCCAGTTCCAGCGTCCTGCGCGGCACCCCGTGAAACGACAGGATCAGCTTGTCGCCACGCGCGAAATCCGGTGTGCCGTGTTGCGCCCAGTATGCCCCGACCTGCTGGTGCAAAGCCGCAATGTACGCCGGATGGTCGTGAAAATGCTTGACCAGCCGCAGCTCCGGCTGGTTTCGCCACGCCTTGAGCACACGAAACGCCTCGTCGAAGGCGGTCGCGGTGGTGGTGCCTGAATATTGCGGGTACAGGGGCAGCAGCAGGATGCGCTCGGTCCCCTGGCGCCGCAGCGCCTCCAGCACCGAGCCGATCGAGGGGTTGCCATAACGCATGGCGCACGCCACGGTAACTTCGTGGCCAAGCTGGTTGAGCAACAACTGCAAGGCGTGGGCCTGGCGCTCGGTGTGCACCAGCAGCGGCGACCCCGTCATATGGGCTTCGCGCAGCCAGATCGATTCGTACTTCATCGCCGACGCACGCGAGCGCAGCGGCAGGATGAGGCCATACAGGATCGGCAGCCATGCGGCGCGGGGAATCTCCACGACGCGCGGATCCGACAGGAACTGCTTGAGGTAGCTGCCGACCGCTTTAGGCGTCGGCGCATCGGGTGTGCCGAGGTTGATCAGCAGGATCGCCGTACGCGGCGCCTGGCCATGCTGATAGGCCGGCTCGGGAGTAAACGTCATGTAATTTCCGGTGTGGCGGAGCGGCACGGGCACAGGGCGCGCGGCCGCCAGGTCTCGCCGAGCTTACAGGATGAACGGAACAGGCAGTCTGTGAGACCGGGCCAGGACGACACTAGTTCTGGCTGAGCGCGCTGGACAACAGGCGCGCGGTGATGTCGACGATCGGGATCACCCGCTCGTAGGCCATGCGGGTCGGCCCGATCACCCCGAGCGTGCCGACGATCTGGCCGTCGACTTCATAGGGCGCGGTGATGACCGCCATGTCTTCCAGCGGCACCAGCTTGCTCTCGCCGCCGATGAAGATCTGCACGCCCTGGGCGTGGCTGGAGACATCGAGCAGCTTGAGCAGGCCGGTCTTGTGCTCGAACACGTCGAACAGCTTGCGCAGTTTTTCCATGCTGGAGGAAAGATCCTCCACTTCGAGCAACTTGCGCTCGCCCGAGATAAAGACGTGATCGTCCTCTTCCTCGGCCATGGCGTTGCTGCCCGCCTCCACCGCGGCCTGCATCAGTTGCGACATATCCATGCGCAGCGCCTGCAGTTCGCCGCGCAGGTGGTCGCGCACATTGTCGAAGCTCATGCCGGCAAAGTGCGAGTTGATGAAATTGGCCGCCTCGACCAGTTGCGACGGGGAATATGGCAGTTCGGTCTGGATGATGCGGTTCTGCACATCGCCCTCCGGCGTGACGATGATCAGCAGAATGCGCTTGTCCGAGAGCCGCATGAATTCCACCTGGCGGAACGCCTGGGCACGGCGCGGGGTCATCACCACGCCGGCGAACTGCGACAGGTTGGACAAGGTATGAGCCGCCGAGGTGATCATCCGCTGCGGCCCAAGCTGCTGGCCGCGCAACTGGCCCTGGATCTTGCCCGTCAGTTCAGCGAGGTTGAGCGCGCCATCCAGCGGCTGGGCGGTCAGCATGGTGTCGACGAACAAGCGATAACCCCGCGGCGTCGGAATGCGCCCGGCCGAGGTATGCGGGCTGGCAATGAACCCCATCTCCTCCAGATCCGACATCACATTGCGGATGGTGGCAGGGGACAGATCGAGCCCGGAGTACTTCGACAAGGTCCGTGAGCCCACGGGTTGTCCCTCGGCGATATAGCGCTCGATCAGGGTTTTGAGAAGCGTTTTTGCACGTTCATCCATGATGTTCCCGATTTTACGCAAGTTTACGCCGTTCGGGCGGCTCATCCGTGTTCCGGCCCAGCCGCAGGTGCCCATCTGCTGACAATGGTCGCGGCGGTATGGTCTAATCCCGGCATGTCTTCGCTCCCCACGCCCGGCGCCGCGCGCGCGCCCTTTCGCACCGTCGCCCTGATCGGCAGGTACGCCACCGCCGGCATCGAGGGCCCGCTGGAGGATCTGGCCGCCTGCATCCTCCGGAACGGCCAGGATGTGGTGTTCGAGCGCGAAACCGCGATGGCTACCGGGCTGACCGACTATCCGGCGCTGGCGCCGGACGAGATCGGCAAGCATGCCGATGTGGCGGTGGTACTCGGCGGCGACGGTACCTTGCTGGGCCTGGCGCGCCAGCTGGCCGGCTACCCGGTGCCGCTGATCGGCGTGAACCACGGGCGCCTCGGCTTCATGACCGACATCCCGTTGCAAGACGTGCATTCGGTGCTGCCCGACATGCTTGCAGGCCGCTACGAGTCGGAGACCCGCATGCTGCTGGAGTCGCAGGTGGTACGCGACGACGGCGTGATCTTTTCCGCGCTGGCCTTCAATGACGTCGTGGTCAACCGTTCCGGCATCTCCGGCATGGTCGAACTGGCGGTCTCCGTGGATGGCCACTTCATGTACAACCAGCGTTCGGACGGCCTGATCGTCTCGACGCCGACCGGCTCGACCGCCTATGCGCTGTCGGCGGGCGGCCCGATCCTGCACCCCACCCTGTCGGGGCTGGTGCTGGTGCCGATTGCCCCGCATGCGCTGTCCAACCGCCCGATCGTCCTGCCGCATGACGCCGAAGTCTCGATCGAGGTGGCCACGGCGCGCGACGCGAGCGTCAACTTCGACATGCAGTCACTGACCTCGCTGCTGCCGGGCGACCGCATTGTGGTTCGCCGGTCGGCCAAGACCGTCAACCTGCTGCATCCGATCGGCTACAACTATTACGCCACGCTGCGCAAGAAGCTGCACTGGCACGAGTACCCGAGCGAAGACAACCGGCTCTGAGCCGCGCCGATCCTGACCGATCCGGCCCAGATCCGCCGCCCCCAAACCGAACCCGCCCCTGACCCCGACCCGTCGCCCACGATGCTGCGCAGCCTGTCCATCCGCGATTTCGTCATCGTCGATACGCTCGACCTCGACTTCTCCCCGGGCTTCACCGTCTTCACCGGCGAGACCGGCGCCGGCAAGTCGATCCTGATCGATGCGCTGGCCCTGGTGCTGGGTGAGCGCGCCGACGCCGGCGTGGTCCGCGAAGGCGCCGCCCGGACCAGCATCAGCGCCACCTTCGCCACCCCCGCCGGGCTCGATGCCTGGCTGGCCGAACACGACCTCACCGGCGACGATGGCACCGTGCTGCTGCGCCGGACCGTCGACGCCGGCGGGCGCAGCAAGGCCTTTATCAATGGCGCCGCCGCCACGCTGGGCCAGTTGCGCGACATCGGCGACCGCCTGGTCGACATCCACGGCCAGCACGCCCACCAGTTGCTGCTGCGCCCGGACGCCCAGCGCCTGCTGCTGGATGCCCATGCCGGCCTTACCGCCCAGGCGGGCGCCGTAGCCGAGGCCTGGCGCTCGTGGCGTGCCTGCGTGCGCCAGCGCGAAACCATCGAGCACCGCTCGCGCGAGATGCAGCTTGAACGCGAACGGCTCGAATGGCAGGTCGGCGAACTCGAGAAGCTGGCACCGCAACCCGGAGAGTGGGAAGACATCCAGGCCGAATACAACCGGTTGTCGCACGCCGCGGGGCTGATCGAGGGCAGCCGCGCAGCACTGGAAGCGCTGTCCGAGGCCGATGGCTCGGTACTGTCGGCACTCAACAGCGTTGTGCAGCGGCTGCGCCAGCTGGCGGGCGTCGATCCCGGCCTGGGCGACGTGCTGGCGGCGCTGGACCCGGCCCTGGTGCAGGTCGAGGAGGCCGCTCACTCGCTCAACCGCTATGTCGACCGGCTCGATCTCGACCCCGAACGCCTGCAACTGGTGGAGGCGCGCATGCAGGCCCTGCACACCACCGCGCGCAAGTACCGGCTGCCGCCTGAGCAACTGCCCGACGAACTGATGGCCCGCCGCCAGCAGCTCGACGACCTCCAGTCCGCCCAGGACCTGAACAAGGCGATGGCGCGCGAGGCCGCAGCCCGAGCCGCTTACCTGACCATCGCCCAGCACCTCGGCGCCGCCCGCAAGGTGGCGGCCGAAAGCCTGTCGGCCGCCGTCACGGACGCCATGCAAGGCCTGTCCATGGCGGGCGGCAGTTTCGCGGTGGCGCTGCACCCGCTCGACGAAGGGCAAAGCCACGGCCTGGAACAAGTCGAATTCCTGGTGGCCGGCCATGCCGGCGTCAGCGCGCGTCCCCTCGCCAAGGTGGCCTCGGGCGGCGAACTTGCCCGTATCAGCCTGGCGATCTCCGTCATTACCAGCGAGGCCGCGCCTACCCCGACCCTGATCTTCGACGAGGTCGACACAGGCATCGGCGGCGCGGTGGCCGAAGTGGTAGGCCGCCGCCTGCAGGAGCTTGGCCGCGCCCGCCAGGTGCTGTGCGTGACCCACCTGCCGCAAGTCGCCGCCCAGGCCGGCGCCCACCTGCTGGTCAGCAAGGAGACCAGCCAGCCCGAAGGCAAGGGCTCGGTCACCCGCTCGCGCATCCGCGCCCTCGACCCGGCCGGCCGCGTGGTCGAGACCGCCCGCATGCTGGGCGGCACCACCGTGACCGCCACCACCGTGCAGCACGCCGAGGAAATGCTCGCGCAAGGCATGCGCGGCGCCGCCGGCACGGCCCGGGAAGCGCGCCGTTCGCGCCGGAGCGCAAGCTGATCGCCCGCGTCCCGCACCGGCCCAGTAACCATCCAGGAGCTTTCCCATGTCAACCGGCAAACTGCCGCACTCCCGCTCAATGGCTCGCCCGCTGCGGATCACCGCCGCCTGCGGCCTGCTGGCACTGCTCGCACTCACCGCTTGCCAGGCGCAGCAGCGCCCCTATGCGCCGGCCAGCAGTATCAGCGCCGACCGCGCCGTGGGCGACATCATGGTGCGCTTCAGCGCGCCGCCGGTGACCGGCTCCGAAGAGGCCGGCCGCCTGCTTGAGTCGATTTCCGGGCCGATCCGTTTCGTCGTCAAGCGGCCGATGTCGGGCGGCGTCTGGCTGGTCACTGCCATTTCGCAATCCGGTGATGCTACGATGGATCAGGCCGTGGCCACGCTGCGAGCCGCTCCCCGCATCGAACTGGCCGAACCGGACCGGGTGCTCAAGCCGAATCGCACCATGCCCATGGGACGCGACATGCCGCCGGGCTGAAGCCGGCGTGCCCGCACTGCGAGCATGGCGGGACGGGCAGGCTCTGTAGTCGGTTTCCCTGACTTGAACGTTGAAGGTTGAATGCTGTAACCGTGGTTCCCGGCGCGATCGCGCTCTTGCAGATTCCGGGGCGCTCCACACGGAAAGCCCCACCGCGGTCAGTCCGACGCGGGCCTAACGGGAGAAGGCAGACATGCAGCAACAGCTTCAGTACCGGTCATGCGGCACAAGACACATAGCGCGCCACGGCGCCCTGCTGCTGGCGCTGGGCGCCGCCCTCTGGCTGGGGGCACCGGCCGCCGCCAGCGCGGGTCCCGACCCCGCCGCGCGCCCGGCGCCGCGCTATAGCGGCAACTTCATCGTACGCTGGCGCGACGGCAGCACCAGCACCGCGAGCAGCGGCGCTGCCGCCAGCGGCCAGCCCGACCGCATGCTGAGCGTTCACCAGAACACTGGCGTGGCGCTCGCGGTCAAGCGCCAGATGGGCGGCAGCCTGCAATTGCTGAGCGTCTCCGCCAGCGATGCCGCCGACCCCGAGGCTACCGCCGCCCGGCTGCGCCAGGATCCCCGCATCGCGGAGGTGGTGCCGGACCGCTGGCTGCACCTGCATGACACGGCACCCAACGATCCCGAATTCGCGCTCAACCAGCCCTATCTCGGCACGCCCGCGCAAGTGGTGGGCGGCGTCAACCTACCGCCGGCATGGGACCGCACCCGCGGCAGCAGCAGCCTCGTGATCGCGGTGCTCGATACCGGCTACCTGCCTCACCCGGACCTGGCCGCGCGCATCGTGCCTGGCTATGACTTCATTACCGACACCAGCATCGCCAATGACGGCGACGGGCGCGACACCGATGCTACCGATGCTGGCGACGGCGTACCGAGCGGATTCACCTGTCCCGGCACATCGGCGCCAACCACCACTGCCACCAACAATAGCTGGCACGGCACCCGCGTGGCGGGGACGCTGGGAGCGCTGACCAACAACGGGGTGAATATCGCCGGCGTGGACTGGAACGCACGCATCCAGCCGGTGCGCGTATCCGGCCGCTGCGGCGCGTTGCTGTCCGACACCGTGGATGGCATGCGGTGGGCCGGCGGCCTCGCCGTGCCCAATGCTCCGGCCAACCCCACCCCCGCGCGCGTGATCAACGTGAGCCTGGGCGGCGGCACCTGCTCCAGCATCGAGCAGCAGGCCGTGAACGACCTCGCTGCCAACGGCGTGATCGTGGTTGCCGCGACCGGCAACAGCGCCAGTGCGGTCGAGGCGCCTGCCGACTGCAGTGGCGTGGTGGCCGTCACGGCCCACGCCAACGACGGCGAGAACGCCAGCTATGCCAATGTGGGACCGCAAGTCTCGCTGAGCGCGCCTGGCGGTGGCTGCGGCAATTCCAAGGTCGTGCAGGGCAGCAACGGCAATACGTGTTCGGTGGCGAATTCCTTTATCCGCACCCTCTCCAATGACGGCACCACGTCGCTTGGCAATTACACGCTCACCAGCTCCCAGGGCACGAGCTTTGCCACGCCGCTGGTGTCGGGCGTGGCTGCGCTGATGCTCGCGGCCAATCCGGCGCTGACACCCGCCCAGCTGCTTGCCACCCTGAAGAGTTCCGCGCGCCCCCACCCTGCAGGCACGTTTTGCACGACCACCACGGGTACCGGCAAATGTGGTGCAGGCCTGCTCGATGCCAACGCCGCCGTCATCGCCGCAACGCAGGTGGCCCAGCCGCCTCCGCCCAGTACGCCCGGCACATCCTCCGGCGGCGGCGGCGGTGGCGGCGGCGGTGCGCTGTCGTGGCCGCTTGCGCTGGGCCTGTGCGTACTTGGCTTGCTGCTGAGCTGGTCCGGACGGCGCCGGCAACCGGCGAAACCGCGCTAAGCGAATGACGCTGTGCCGAGGCCGGGTATCCTGCCTCGGCATGCCTATGCGGCTGACTGGCCGTGACGGCGTTGCCACCACTCCTGCGCCAGCCAAAGCGCCAGGCCGGCCACCGTGCCGGCCGCGTGCGAGATACGCACCACCCCGAAGCCCCACTGCGCGTCGAATACCACCGGCGCGAGCCACGACTGCTCTAGCCAGGTCTTGACCAGCACGCCCAGGCAAAGCACCACCCCAAGCACGCGCGACAAGCCGCTGCCAACCAGCAGGCGCAGACCGCCCCAAAGGGCCAACCCGTGAAGCGCGCCGGACAATCCGCCATACCAGCCCACCGAGGGAGCCCGGCACAGCGCCAGCTGCACCGCTATGCCGCAGGCAACCAGCACCGCCACCATCGCGCCGGCGCGCGCCTCGCGCCCGACCAGCAGCATCAGGCCCACGGCAGCCAGCAGGTCGGCCAGCCAGTGCTGCCAGCCGAGGTGGACCCACATCGCCGTAATCAGGCGCCACCACTGGCCGGCCGCTCCGTGGCCCATGACCGCGTCGCGCAGATAGAGTCCCTGCGCATGCAGCCACGGTACGAAGGTAAAGGCGGCGCTCAGGACGGCAGTCGCCGCCAGCGCGGCCAGCAAAGCTGGCCAGCGCTCGGCGCCGGCCACGGGCGGATTCATTTTCCGGGCTCCGCCGGCTCGCCGAACACCGCCTGCCAGAGCGCGCGGACTTGCGCCGCCTGCGGCGCCACGGCGGCCGGCGCAACACGCGCGTGAACCTGGCCATCCAGGCGCAACTGGTGCTGGCGCGCGCGGAATACGCGATACGCGTCGCCCACTTCGCGCGCCAGCGTGGCATCGATCAGGCCAAGCTCGCCGGCGGTGCGCAGCAGCGCAATATTGCCGGCATTGCGCGTCAGCGCGGGATGGTCGTGGCTGTGCAATAGCACGAGGTATTGCACCGTGAACTCAATGTCGACCATGCCGCCACGGTCGTGCTTGAGGTCGAACAGACCGCCTGGGTTGGGATGTCCCTCGGACACCTTGTGGCGCATGGCGGTGATCTCGCCGCGCAGCGTGGCGGCATCGCGCGGCTGGCGCAGGATCTCGTCGCGCAGGTTTTCGAAGTGCGCGCCGATCGCCGGGTCTCCCGCGCAAAAACGTGCGCGCGTGAGGGCCTGGTGCTCCCACACCCAGGCCGTGTTGTCGCCCTCGCGCTGCTGGTAGCGGCGGAAGCCTTCGAAACTGGTCACCAGCAGCCCCGCCTCGCCATTGGGGCGCAAGCGCGTGTCGACATCGAACAGCGTGCCGGCAGCGGTATGGCTGGTCAGCCAGGTGATCAGCCGGCGCGCGTAGGCGGCATAGACGTCGGGCGCGCGTTCGTGTTCGTCTTCGTAGAGGAAGATGATGTCGAGGTCCGACGCGTAGCCCAGTTCCTTGCCGCCCAGCTTGCCGTAGGCGATCACGGCAAAGCGCGGCTGCTCGGCATGCCGCGTGGCAAGCTGGCGCCAGACGGCCTGCAGGGTCACGTCGAGCATGGCATCGGCCAGGTCCGACAGACGGTCGGCGATCTGCTCTACCGTCAGCATGCCTTGCAGGTCTTGCAGCAGGATGCGGAAAGTCTCGGCGTGATGCTCGCGGCGCAGGATGTCCATTTGCGCTTCGATCTGTCCGTCGGCCGCATCGAGGCGCGCGGCCAGGCGGCTGCGGAATCCGTTCCAGTCGGGCGCGCCGGCCAGCGCATCGCTGTCGAGCAGCTCGTCGAGCAGCTGCGGATGACGGGTGAGATAGGCTGCCGCCCAGCTCGATGCGTGCAACGTGTCGGCCACGCGCGCCATCGCCTGCGGGTATTCCGACAGCAGCGACAGGTAAGACGCGCGGCGGCTGATGGCATCGAGAAAGTCGACAAAGCGCGCGATGGTGCGGTCGGCGTCGTCCTGGCGCGAAGCCAGGTCGAGCGCGCGGTTGACCAGCAGGTCGAAGCGCACCCGGCTCTGCTCCGACAACGCCCGGTAGCGCAGCGAGGCGCCAATGGCGCGCAAGCGGTCAAGCAACGCGTTGCAATCCTGAAAGCCGGCACCCGCCAGGCGCTCGCATGGCGGTTCGTCCTGCTCTTCCTGTATCAACGCCGGCCACAGCGCCTCGCAAGGCGCATGGGCTTCGTCGGGATCGGAGAAGGTGGCTTCGAACTGCTGCGCAACCGGATCCTGTAGCGACGAAAGCCGTTCCAGCAAAGCCGGCCAGTCGGCGCAGCCCATCATGTGCGCCACGGCCAGTTGCTCATCCGCGGCGGTGGGCAGGTGGTGGGTCTGGGCATCGTCGCGATACTGCAGGCGGTGCTCGAGCTGGCGCAGGAAGCGGTAGGCATCGGCCAGTTGCTCGGCCTGGCCGGCAGGCAGCAAGCCATGCTCCACCGCCACCGCCAGGACTTCCAGGGTGGGCCGGATGCGCAGCGCCGGGTCCTGCCCGCCGCGGATCAGCTGGAAGACCTGGGCCATGAACTCGATCTCGCGGATACCGCCGCGGCCCAGCTTGATATTGAAGGCACGCTGGTTCACGCGCTGCCCGCCGCCGGGCGCCGCCAGCCCGCCGCTGCGCTTGGCGGCCTCGGCGCGGATCTGCGCGTGCAGCGAGCGGATTGCGGCAATCACGCCGTAATCGAGGTAACGGCGAAATACGAAGGGCGTGGTGAGGCTGGACAGCTGCGCCGCGGTGCGCTGCGCATGCGGCGTGTCCAGCGCCGACACCACCCGGCCCTTGATCCAGGCGTAACGCTCCCACTCGCGCCCCTGCACCATCAGGTACTGCTCCAGCATGCCGAGGCTGCACGCCAGTGGCCCGGCGTCGCCGTTGGGGCGCAGGCGCATGTCGACGCGGAACACGTAGCCATCGGCGGTCACGTCGGCCAGCAGGTTGATCAGGCGGCGTCCCAGGCGGATGAAGTACTCGTGGTTGGACAGGCTGCGCTGGCCGCCGCGCGTGTCGCCGTCTTCGTCGTACAGGAAGATCAGGTCGATGTCGGACGACACATTGAGTTCGCGGCCGCCGAGCTTGCCCATGCCGACCACCACCAGTTCCTGGATCTCGCCGCTGCTTTCCCCGACAGGCCGGCCGTAGGTCGGCGCCAGGTCCGCATCCAGCATGGCCAGGCCATACTGGATGCCCAGCTCGGCCAGGTCCGTCATCGCGCCAGTGACCTCGCCCAGAGTCGCCAGGCCGCGCAGGTCGCGCTCGATCACCACGCACATCACTTCGGCGCGCAAGCGGCGCAACGCGCGCTTGATGGCCTCATCGACATCGGCCGACGGCTCATGCAGGGCCTTCAGCCGCGCCTCCATCCAGGCCCGCGTCAGCGGCTGCTCGCGCGCGCGCGCAACGATTCCGGCAAGCTCCGGGCGGGCTTGCACCATACGGCGGGTGTAATGCGAATAGGCGGGCGAGTACAATGCCATGCCGGCGCAATCGACCGGCACGAGTTCCGTGGCGGCCACCGTGGCGTACAGGCCCGTGGCCATGTCTGCCACCGCTTGCCTGGCAGCGCTGGAAGTGCTGCCGGGAGCACACTCGCCGGCAGCGCCGGCCTCGGTAGCGGCGGGATTGGGCGCAGCCGTGGAACTCGTCGGATCAGTGGAAGTCATTCCTGTTACTTGGAAGCGCGTGAGCCGGCACTGTGCCGGCCCGCGCGTTATGCACGGCCGGTCAGGCACCGAATTGGAGAGCGCCTAGTATTGTCGGATAATCTGCGCATGTCCAGCCGCGCCACCCCACCCGCCGAGCCCGGCCCCACCACCGGCGGCACGCCGGCGCTCGACGGGGCCGCCGGGGCAGGCTCTACTCNGTGCAGGCTCTACTCCTTTGCAACTTTCCTGGCGGAGCCCGCTGGCATTGGCGCGCGCGCTCGGCCGTGCCCTGCTCGCAGCGTTGCGCCATCCCATGTGGCGCGGCCTGGGCCGCGTCTTGGTACGACTGGCCCTGTCGCTGCTGGTGGTAGCCATGCTGGCCGGCCTGCTGATCCGCTTCGTGCTCTGGCCCGAGGCCTCGGCGGCCCGCACCTGGCTGGAACAGCGCGGCTCGGTGGCGCTGGCGGCCCATTTGAGCATCGGCCAGCTGGACACGTACTGGGACGGCTGGCACCCTGCTTTCCATGCCCGCGAAGTCAAGGCGATCGATACCGAACAGCGTGTGCTGCTGGCGGCCGGCACGCTCGACGGCAAGTTGTCATGGCGATCGTTGTTAAGCATGGACGTGCTGTTCCAGCGAATCTCCGCCAGCCAGACCGACCTGCTGGTACGGCGCTCCGCCGACGGCAAACTCCAGGTAGCCGGGCTGGCCGTGGACACTACCGGCGCCCAGCCGCAAGACAACCGGCTGTTCGACTGGCTGCTGTCCCAGGGCAAGGTCGAACTCACCGACGGCAAGCTGCGCTGGCTCGACGAAAAGAACCACCTGCCCCAGCTCGACGTCGGCAATATCCAGCTCAGCGTGCAGCGCCTGGGTTCGCGCCACCTCCTCAAGCTGGAAGCGCAGTCGGCGACGCTCGCACCCCGCCCCCTTGTGTTGCAGGCGGATTTCCGCCATGACTACCTGCATCGCACCGGCGACTGGCACAACTGGCACGGGCAGGCCAGCTGGGACCTCGGCCGGCTTGAGCTGCCGGTACTGCAACGCTACACGGCGATCTTCGAGCGGGTCGCGCGCGGCACCTTCAGCACCGACGGCACGATCGAATTCCGCGGCGGCCAGGTCACCCGCAGCCAGGCGAGGCTGCGCGCCAATGGCGTGGACCTGAAACTGGCCGGCGCGCCCGAACCACTCAAGCTGGCCAGCGCCCAGGCCTTCGTCCTGCACCGCGCCGGCCGCGACCGCGACAACATCCTCACCATCGACACCCTGCTGTGGCAGCCCGAACCCGCCGAGGGTCCGGCCGTGCCGCTGGCGCGGCAAGACCAGCCTGCCCCCGCGGCGTCGGCTGCCGCGGCCGAGGCAAGCGCCGCCGCCAGCATGGCGAGCGGAGAAAGCGCCTGGCGCGAAGGCATGCGCAAGGTGGTGGTGGGCTGGGCCACCGACAGCAAAGACCAGTTGCGCAAGTTCACGCTGAAGGCGCCCACGTTCGACCTGAACACCGTGCGCGCGCTGGCCACCTCTCTGCCGCTCGACACCGCCTTGTCGCGCCAGCTGCGCGCGCTCCAGCCCTCCGGCCATATCGACAACCTGGACGTGAACTGGACCCGCGATCGCCAGGGCATACTCAGCCGCCGCGACGGCCAGCGCCACTTCAACGTGCAGGGCACGCTGCGCAACGTCTCGGTGCTGAGCCAGCCCGCAAACCCGCCGGCAGGTGCCAGCGGCAAGCCCCACCTGGGCGTGCCAGGCTTTTCGCGGCTCTCCGGCAGCTTCAGTTTCGACGAACGGCAGGGCAGCGCCCGCTTCGAAGGCAGCAATGCCGCCCTGGTGTTCCCCGGCATGTTCGACGAGCCACGCCTGCCCTTCGACCAGATCAGCGGCGAAGTGCGCTGGACCAGCGACAACGGCAAGCTGGCGGTGCGCACCGACGGCGTGCAGTTTGCCAACGCGGATACCGCAGGCAGCGTGCGTGGTACCTGGCATGCCGGCGGCGACGGGCACGGCGGCATTGCCGATCTCACTGGCGAACTGGTGCGCGCCCAGGTCAACCGGGTGCCGCGCTACCTGCCCACGGGCATCCCCGCCGCGACACGCCAGTACCTGGCGGGCGCCCTGGTGACGGGCGAAGCCAGCGACGTCAAGTTCCTGCTCAAGGGCGATCTGGAACACTTCCCCTTCCACAGCCCGCACGAAGGCGCCGGCGACTTCCGGGTCGAGGTGCCGATCCAGCATGTCAGCTACCAGATCGCGCCCCACCTGAGCGCGGCGCCGGGCAGCGCCGCCAGCGCCAGCAACGACGGCAAGGCGTGGCCGAACTTCACCGACATCAGCGGCCGCTTGCTGTTCGAACGCGGCGGACTGTCCTTCGTGGCGCAGCGTGCCGCCGTGCAAGGCGTTGCCGGCGTCACGCTGCAGGATGTCAACGGCCGCATCGCCGACCTGGCGGATCACGGCCGCCTGGTGCTGGACGGCAGCGCCAGCGGAGCGATGACGGGCTTCCTGCGCTTCGTGGCCGCCAGCCCGGTACGCGACTGGACCGGCCAGGTGACCAGCGACATGCGCGCCCAGGGCAATGGCGAGCTGCGCCTCAAGCTGGATCTTCCCCTCACCGCGGCGCAGGACGCCAAGGTCGATGGCCAGTTCCGGCTACCGGGCAACGATGTGGTGCTCACCCCGCAATTGCCCGTGCTGGCGGGCACCACCGGCGTCGTCGCCTTCAACGAGCACGGCTTCCAGCTCAACGATCTGCGCGCCCGTTTCCTCGGCGGCGAGATTCGCGCCAGCGGCGGCAGCCAGGCGGACGGCACGGTACGCGTCAATGCCGGCGGCAATGCCAGCGCCCAGGGCATGCGCGAGGCGCTCACCGGCTCGCCGATGGCCGGCCTGGCGCAGAAACTGGAAGGCAATACCGCCTATAGCGCGGTGATCGGGGTGCGCGAGCATCAGCCGCAGATCACGGTCACTTCGGAACTGACCGGCCTGGCGGTGGGCATGCCTGCCCCGCTGGCCAAGAGCGCCAGCCAGGCCTTGCCCTTGCGCTTTGAGCTCCGGCCCGCCGCGGCCCGCGCCGGCAGCGAGGAGATGCTCGTGCAGTACGGCAACGTGCTCAATGCGCGCTATCTTCTGCGCCGCAACGCCGATGGCATGGAAGTGCAGTCCGGCGGCATCGGCGTCGAACAGCCGGCGCCGCAACCGGCCAGCGGCGTCGTGGCGGCGCTGACCGCCGGCCGCTTCGACCTCGACGCCTGGCATGGCCTGCTCACGGATAGCGGCAAGGCCGGCGCCGGCGCGGTTACCGTGCCCTCCGCGTTCATGCCGGAGAAGTTCTCCGCGCGGGTGCGCGCGCTGCAGGCCTATGGCCGGCAACTCGACGATGTCGTGCTGGAGGCCAGCCGCGAGAGCGCCGGCTGGACCGTTCAGATCGATTCTCGCCAGATCGCGGGCAACCTGCGCTGGCATAGCGATGCAGCCACGCCGGCAGGGGCGCTGACGCTGCGTCTTTCGCGCCTGAATATCCCCGACACCACCGATGCGGGCAACGTTGCCGAGACGCTGGCGGACAATACGAGCAGCGAGTTGCCAGCGATTGACCTGGTGGCCGATCGCTTCGAACTGCACGGCCGCGATTTCGGCAAGCTGGAGGTCAAGGCGCACTCCGGCGAAAGCGGCGGCGCGCCGGCATGGACGCTGGAGCGCCTTGTCATCGAACAACCCGGCGCCACCTTCACCGGCAGCGGCAGCTGGCGCATGCCGCGCCGGCTGCGCGAAGGGGCCGATGCGGAGCGCCGCACGCGGCTCGATTTCAAGCTCGATGTCCGCAACGGCGGCCAGGTGCTTGAACGCATGGGCCTGCCGCACATCCTGGCCGACGGCCACGGCACCTTCGAGGGCCGGGTGGCTTGGCGCGGTTCGCCGATGTCAATCGACTACCCCACTCTGACGGGCCAGATGAAGCTCAAGCTGGAGAATGGCCAGATCCTCAGCGTGGATCCGGGCGCGGCCAAGCTGCTGGGCGTGCTCAGCCTGCAGGGCCTGATGCGGCTGGCCACCTTCGACTTCCGCGGCGTGGCGGGCCAGGGCATGGTGTTCGACGAGATCACGGGCACCGGTACCATCGAGAGCGGCGTGGCCAGCACCAAGGACTTCGCGCTCAAGGGTGCGCAACTGCGGGCCTCGATGACGGGCAGCGCGAATATCCCGCGCGAGACGCAGGACCTCGATGTGACGGTGGTGCCGCGCATCAACGCCACGTCCGCCTCGGTGGCGGCAGCCTTTATCAATCCGGCGCTGGGCATTGGCACGCTGGCTGCCCAGCTGATGTTCGCCGATGAATTCTCCAAGGCCTTTAGCCGCCGGTACCGCATCAGCGGCGGCTGGGCGAACCCGCAGATTACCAAAGTGGGGGAGAATAGGGCCGACACGCCCCCTGTGCAGGGCCCGTCGAATCGCGTCTACCCGGCACCATGACCGACCCGTTTGCTTGAACGGCCAAGGCCCGGGTCCAATGCGATCGCCGATGCCCGGCAAGCCCGGCTGCGCCGCCGCCAGGATCTGGCCGAGCCGCACGGATGGGGCGGATCCGCTCCCCTGCAGCCGCCGCCAGCCAAGGAAACCGCTTCATGACCGCAACCGCCTCCGCCCAAGCCGCCAGCGCGGCACCATTTCGCGTCGCTGCGATCCAGACAGTCAGCGGTGTCTCGCCAGAGGCCAACCTGGCCCGCGCCGAAGCGCTGATCGCGCAAGCGGCGCAGGGCGGCGCCGAACTGGTGCTGCTGCCGGAGTACTTCTGCATGATGGGACTGCGCGAAAGCGACAAGGTCGCCATCCGCGAGCGCGACGGCGACGGTCCGATCCAGGCCTTCCTGGCCGGCGCCGCGCGCCGCCACCGCATCTGGCTGGTAGGCGGCACCTTGCCCTTGTGGTGCGAGGACGAGGCACGCGTCTACAACACCTCGCTCGCCTACGACCCGCGCGGCGAACGCGTGGCGCGCTACGACAAGATTCACCTGTTCGGCTTTACGCGGGGCACCGAAAGCTACGACGAATCTCGTACCATCCTGGCCGGCAATACCCCGGCCAGCTTCGAGGCGCCCTGTGGCCGCGTCGCCATGTCGGTCTGCTACGACCTGCGCTTTCCGGAACTCTATCGCCAGCTCGCCGCCGCTGGCGGCGGCACCAGCTTGATTTTGATGCCGGCCGCCTTCACCTACACCACCGGCCAGGCGCACTGGGAAATCCTGCTGCGTGCCCGCGCCATTGAAAACCAGTGCTATGTGCTGGCCGCGGCACAGGGCGGGAAGCACGAGAACGGCCGCCGCACCTGGGGCCACTCGATGCTGATCGATCCCTGGGGCGAGGTGATGGCGGTGCTGCCGGAAGGCGAAGGCGTGGTGAGCGGACTGATCGATCCCGCGCGCCTGGACGAAGTGAGGCAGAACCTGCCTGCGCTGCGCCATCGGGTGCTGTAGCATGTACAACCAGACAAGGCCGGCTCCCCGGAGCCGCCAACATCCCCAGATTTCCACGCGGCGGCGCCT
>NZ_JFJV02000210.1:25852-131183 GCF_000611145.1 Cupriavidus sp. SK-3
ACGCCGGCGACCTCGGAATCCGCAACCTCGCCACCGCCCAGCAATTGCTGCTGGCTCCTTACGGCCTCGACGAAGTGAAGCTGCAGCGCGTGCTGGCGGACATCTTCACCCATAAGGTCGACTACGCCGACCTGTACTTCCAGTACACCCGCAACGAAGCGTGGAGCCTGGAAGAAGGCATCGTCAAGTCGGGCAGCTTCAGCATCGACCAGGGCGTGGGCGTACGCGCCGTGTCCGGCGACAAGACGGCCTTCGCCTACTCCGACGACATCAGCCTCGACGCCCTGCTGAAGGCCGGGGCCGCGACCCGCACCATCGGCCGCGCCGGCAGCGGCCGCGTCAAGGTGGCGGGCAAGATGGCCTCCCAGGGCGGGCGCAACCTGTACTCGCCCAACGACCCGCTCGATTCGATGGAAGCCGCCGACAAGGTAGCGCTGCTCGAACGCGTGGAACGCATGGCACGCGCCAAGGATCCGCGCGTGGTGCAGGTCATGGCGGGCCTGGCCGGTGAGTACGACGTGGTCCTGGTGGCGCGCAGCGACGGCGTCATCGCCGCCGACGTGCGGCCGCTGGTGCGGGTCTCCGTCACGGTGATCGCCGAGCAGAACGGGCGCCGCGAGATCGGCTCCTCCGGTGGTGGCGGCCGCTATGCCTACGGATATTTCAGCGACGAACTGCTGCAGAAGTATGTGGACGAAGCGGTGGCCTCGGCCCTGGTCAATCTCGAGGCACGCCCGACTCCCGCCGGCGCCATGACGGTCGTGCTCGGCCCGGGCTGGCCAGGCGTGCTGCTGCACGAAGCCATCGGCCACGGACTGGAAGGCGACTTCAACCGCAAGGGCTCGTCGGCATTCGCCGGCCGCATGGGCGAACGGGTGGCGGCCAAGGGCGTGACCGTGGTGGACGACGGCACGCTGGCCAACCGCCGCGGCTCGCTCAACCTCGACGACGAGGGCAACCCCACCCAGTGCACCACGCTGATCGAGGACGGCATCCTCAAGGGCTATATGCAGGACACGCTCAACGCGCGCCTGATGAAGATGCCTGTGACCGGCAACGCGCGCCGCGAAAGCTACGCCGCGCTGCCGATGCCGCGCATGACCAACACCTATATGCTCAACGGCAACCGGGATCCGCAGGAGATCATCGCCAGCGTCAAGCGCGGCCTCTACGCGGTCAACTTCGGCGGTGGGCAGGTCGATATCACCAACGGCAAGTTTGTCTTCTCCGCCAGCGAGGCCTACCTGATCGAGGATGGCAAGATCACCGCGCCGGTCAAGGGCGCCACGCTGGTCGGCAACGGTCCGGAATCGCTCAAGGACGTCACCATGATCGGCAACGACATGCGCCTGGACTCGGGCGTGGGCGTATGCGGCAAGGAAGGCCAGAGCGTGCCCGTGGGCGTGGGCCAGCCGACCCTGCGCATCGAAAACATGACGGTGGGCGGCACCGCCTGAGGCCAGGCTTGGCGCCGGGCGCGGCCGCTCTCCCCTTCAGGGCCGCGCCTCGTAGATCAGATTGAACGGCGTTTGCGCCGCCCGGCGGAAGCGCGAAAAACCGCCCTGCTGCACCACCGAGCGCATGCGCGCCTCGCCCGACTGGGCGCCCAGGCACAGGCCCACCTCCTGCGAACGCGACGCCGGCGTGCAGATGAAGGTCGAGGCAGAGTAGTACACCCGCCCGACCGGATTCAGGTTCTCCTCCAGCCGGTCGTTGGCGAAGGGCTCGACGATCATCCAGGTGCCGTCCGGGCGCAAGGTCTCGCGCACGTGGGCGGCCGCGCCAACCGGATCGCCCATATCGTGCAGGCAATCGAACACGGCCACGAGGTCGTAGTCCTTGCCGCCATACTCCTTGGCTTTTGCCACCTCGAAATGCACCCGGTCACGCAGGCCGGCGCGCTTCGCCGCCTCGGTGGCGAAGCGGATCGATGGCTCGTGGTAATCGAAGCCGTGGAATTCCGATGCGGGATAAGCCTGGGCCATGATGATGGTGGAGGCGCCATGCCCGCAGCCCACGTCGGCCACGCGCGCGCCCGCCTGCAGCCTGGCCTGCACCCCTTCGAGCGCCGGAATCCACTCCGAAGTCAGGTGCGCGGCATAGCCCGGCCGGAAGAAACGTTCCGTGCCGTGGAACAGCGACGGATCGTGCTCGTGCCAGCCAAGTCCGCGGCCGTTGCGAAAGGCATCCACCATCTTGGGGATCGCCTTGAACTGTGCCACCGCGATCTGGAAGGCGCCCGGAATAAAGGCGGAACTGCCCTCCTGGGCCAGCGCGAATGCCTGCTCCTCCGTCAGGCTGAACATCTCGCTCGCCGCGTCATAGGCGACATAGCCGCTGGCCGCCTGCGCGGACAGCCACTCACGCAGATAGCGTTCATCCGTGTGCGTCTTCTCGGCCAGCACCTGTACGGTCATCGGCTTCTCGGCCAGTGCCTTGTAAAGCCCCAGCGCATCGCCCAACACGATGGTCGCGGCATGCATGACCGCCCCCAAATCCTGGACGAACTGATCCATGAAGGCCTTCAGCCTCCCTTCGTCGATCGGCATGGTGTTGTACTCCCCCCAAATGACCCCGCCCGTGCCGGACAAGCCTGGCACGCCACGTTCGCCTGTCTTCCCCCGGGCAAACCTGTGCAGGGGCCGCCACCGCGCCGCTGCGCGCGCCGGCTGCGCCTATACTGGCCTCATCCATGTTGGTTCACGCACAGGAACGCGCCAATACGCAGCATTGCGTACCGCCGCGCTGGCCCTCTATCTGCCGCAATGCGTACATCGAGCCTTAGCCAGGACGTCCATGCGGTCTCCATGCTCGCCAGGCTGACCGTGCGCGAGCAGCAGGTGCTGCGCTGGCTGGCGCATGGCAAGACGGATCGCGAGATCGCCGCCATGCTCGGCATCAGTGCCCGCACCGTGCAAAAGCACCTGCAGCATGTGTACGTGAAGCTGGGGGTGGAGAATCGCACCGCCGCCGTAATGCGCGGGCTGGAGCTCGATCCGGGGCCCGCCACGGGGCGGCTCGAAAATGTGCCGGGGGTACTGCCGGACGCTTGCCAAGCCCCTGAAAACGCGCTATAAAGATGCTTCGTTGCCCGATGATCAACCGCCGCAGCCCGCAGATTTGGCAGGCTTGGCGCAATTTTCTGCCATCTCGTGACGCGTTGCCGCAAATAACCGACGCCAGTTGAGCCTGATCCCATCCATGTCCGCTAAGTTTTATTTTTACTTTTTTAGCGATCTCGCACCGCTGGCGGATGGAGAGGGACGATCGTAAGTGCCTCCAGAATTCAAAAAAAGCCGCCAGCGAACCTGGCGGCTTTTTTTATCCCGGCCCGCACCAAGCTCTAGCCCAGACACCCCAAACACACGACCCTACAAAATCCGGAGCCATCATGCTGAAGAACACCGACGACCTGCGCATTCGCGAACTTAAGGAATTGTTGCCGCCGGCGCACCTGATCCGCGAATTCGGCTGCTCCGAAAAGGCGTCCGACGTGATCTACGGCGCTCGCCAGGCCATGCACCGGATCCTGCACGGCATGGATGACCGCCTGATCGTCATCATCGGCCCCTGCTCCATCCACGACACCCGCGCCGCGCTCGAGTACGCCAAGCTGCTCAAGGTCCAGCGCGACCGTTTCGCCGGGGAACTGGAAGTGGTGATGCGGGTGTATTTCGAGAAGCCGCGCACCACGGTGGGCTGGAAGGGGCTGATCAACGATCCGCATATGGATGGCAGCTTCAAGATCAACGATGGCCTGCGCATCGCCCGCGAACTGCTGCTGAATATCAGCGAACTGGGCGTGCCGACCGGCACCGAATACCTCGACATGATCAGCCCGCAGTACATCGCGGACCTGGTCAGCTGGGGCGCCATCGGCGCGCGCACCACCGAGAGCCAGGTGCACCGTGAACTGGCCTCTGGGCTGTCGTGTCCGGTAGGCTTCAAGAACGGCACCGATGGCAACGTCAAGATCGCGGTCGATGCGATCAAGGCTGCCTCGCAGCCCCACCATTTCCTGTCGGTGACCAAGGGCGGCCACTCCGCCATTGTCTCGACATCCGGTAACGAGGATTGCCACATCATCCTGCGCGGCGGCAAGACGCCCAACTACGATGCCGCCAGCGTGCAGGAAGCTTGCGAAGCCATCTCCAAGGCCGGCCTGGCCGCGCGCCTGATGATCGATGCCTCGCACGCCAACAGCAGCAAGAAGCACGAGAACCAGATCCCGGTCTGCGAGGACATCGGCCGCCAGCTGGCAGCAGGCGACGAGCGCATCGTCGGCGTGATGGTGGAGTCGCACCTGGTAGGCGGCCGCCAGGATCACATCCAGGGCACGCCGGTGGAAGACCTCACCTATGGCCAGTCGGTCACCGATGCCTGCATCGGCTGGGATGACTCGGTGAAGGTGCTGGAAACGCTGGCCAATGCCGTGAAGGCACGGCGCCTGGCCGAGAGCACCGGCAACTGATCCGGCCCGGGACCTGGCCCCGGAGCGCCGAGGCGCTCCAGGGCGGGTCCCGCCCTCGTGTCACAAGCCGCAAGCAAGAAAAAAGCCGCAGGACATCAGCGGCTTTTTTTCTTCGTCGCGCGGCGCGTGCCGGCGGCGGGGTGCTTACTTCTTCAGAACCAGGCCACCCGGCAGCGACTCGATGTAGGCGGCGATGTCCTTCAGCTCTTCACGCGAAAAGGGGCGCGGCTTGCCGTCCTTGCCCGTCACGCCCGGGTTGGCATTGACCTGGCCAGCCATGATGGCGTTGGAGCGGCCCACCTGCGGGTTGGTGGTGATCTGGTAGGCAACCAGGGCGTGGTACAGGTAGTCGGCGTGCTGGCCAGCCAGCTTCGGGTAATCCGGGCTGATCGGGGCGTTCATGCCGGCACCGTGGCAGGCCACGCAGTTGCCCTTCTCCACCAGCGCCTTGCCGGCGGCCAGGTCGGCAGCCGAGGCCGTGATGGCCGAGGCGCCCAGCACGAGTGCGCCGATCGCGAGCGAAAGCGTCTTAAGCGTATTCATGAATGGGTCCTCTTACTTCTGGGTGTTGTTTTGCGAGCCGGAGTTCTGCTGCGCGTAGTAGGCAGCCACGTCGGCGATGTCCTGGTCAGTCAGGGTCGCGGCAATGCCACGCATGGTCGGGTGCTTGCGGTCGCCCTTCTGGTATTCCTTCAGCGCGTTCTCGATGTATTTGGCGTTCTGGCCACCGAGCAGGGGCACCTGGTACACCTCGGGGAAGGAGGCCCGATAGCCGGGAATACCATGGCAACCAATACACATCGCAACCTTGTTTTTGGCGGCGTCCACATTGCCCTTGACTTCCTGGGCTTGCGCAGCCGTTGCGGCCGCGCCCAGCACCACCATCGTGAGGAGCTTTTTCATTGTCGTAGCTGATTGGAAGTGTTAAACCCTGCGTGACCTGCCCGACCGGTCGGAAATGGCTTCAGAATGCGTCCGGCAGGATCGCATCGGCCTGCGGCCGGATGCGGCGCTGCCAGTGTGGGCCGCCAGCTTGGGCCGGACACCTGGACACTGCCAGGCATATCGGCGCTGTCTCCGCCTCATTCTGGAACCATCTCTTGTCGATCGCCGCCTCCCGGCAAGGACCGCGGGAGTGACGAGGCGGACAGAGCGGGGCGGTGGAGTCGTGGACGTGGGGGGCGCGTCAAACCGCCGCATTGTACAGCAGGCTGCACGTGACAGTCCAGCATGGAGCGGCGCGCCACACGCGAACCGGAAAGCTCTTTTATACTGGCCCATTCCGACACGCACAAACCCCTCAGGTTGCCTCATGTCCAACACCACCAACGCCAGCCAGAACCAGCAGTCCCGTTTCGAAGGCACGCAGCAGTACGTCGCCACCGATGACCTCAAGCTGGCCGTCAACGCGGCCCGCGCCCTGCAGCGCCCGCTCCTGATCAAGGGCGAGCCCGGCACCGGCAAGACCATGCTGGCCGAGGAGGTGGCGGCGGCGCTCGGCATGCCGCTGCTGCAGTGGCATATCAAGTCCACCACCAAGGCACAGCAAGGCCTGTACGAATATGACGCGGTGTCGCGCCTGCGCGACTCGCAACTGGGCGATGACCGCGTCCACGATATCCGCAACTACATCGTCAAGGGCGTGCTGTGGCAGGCGTTCGAGGCCGACCAGCAAGTGGTGCTGCTGATCGACGAGATCGACAAGGCCGACATCGAATTCCCCAACGACCTGCTGCGCGAAATCGACCGCATGGAGTTCTATGTGTACGAGACGCGCGAGCTGGTCAAGGCGCGCCACCGCCCGCTGGTGATCATCACGTCGAACAACGAGAAGGAACTGCCCGACGCCTTCCTGCGCCGCTGCTTCTTCCACTACATCAAGTTCCCTGACGCCGAGACCATGCAGCGCATCGTCGACGTGCACTATCCCGGCATCAAGCGCGACCTGGTGGCCGCCGCGCTCGAGTCCTTCTATGAAATGCGCAACCTGCCGGGCCTGAAGAAGAAGCCCTCCACCTCCGAGCTGATCGACTGGCTCAAGCTGCTGATGGCCGAGGACATCCCGCCCGAAGCACTCAAGAGCCCGGACAAGAAGGCCGCGATCCCGCCGCTGCACGGCGCGCTGCTGAAGAACGAACAGGACGTGCACCTGTTCGAGCGCCTGGTGTTCATGAACCGCGCCAATCGCTGAACACAGCCAAGCACCGCAACGGCATCGGACCACCAAGCCATGGCACGTTTTATCGAACCCATCACCCTGCGCGGCCGGCACGCCTTGCTGGAACCGCTGCGCCCCGAGCATGAAGCGGAGGTACAGGCCGCGGTCGCGGACGGCGAACTGTGGAAGCTGTGGTACACCTCGGTGCCGGCGCCTGACCAGGTCCGCGCCTGGCTCGACACCGCGCTGCAGATGCGCGAGCAACAGGGCGCGATGCCGTTCGTGATCCGCGAGATCCGCGACGGCGTGCCGGGCGCGGTGGTGGGCGCGACCCGCTACTTCAACGTCGACGGCACGCACCGGCGCCTCGAGATCGGCCATACCTGGCACGCGCAGCGCGTGCAGCGCAGCGCAGTCAATACCGAATGCAAGCTGATGCTGCTCACGCACGCGTTCGAGCAGCTGGCGTGCATCGCGGTGGAATTCCGCACGCACTGGATGAACCATCAGAGCCGCACCGCCATCGCCCGTCTCGGCGCCAAGCAGGACGGCGTGCTGCGCAACCACCAGCGCATGCCCGACGGCTCTCTGCGCGACACCGTGGTGTTCTCCATCATCGCCAGCGAATGGCCGACCGTGAAGCGCCACCTGCAATACCGCCTGGACCTGCCGGGGCGCGCATCGTGAACACGCCCGCGAACCACCGCCCCCGCTCCGGAAAACTCTAAGCGAGACCACCATGCTGATCGATTTCTTCTTCTCGCTGCGCCACGCCAAGCTGCCGGTGTCGGTCAAGGAATACCTGACCATGCTGGAAGCCCTCAAGTCCGAGGTCATCACGCCGTCGATCGACGAGTTCTACTACTTGTCGCGCATGACGCTGGTCAAGGACGAGAAGCACTTCGACAAGTTCGACCAGACCTTCGCGGCCTACTTCAAGGGCGTGGAAAGCCTGGTCGACTGGAAATCCGACATTCCGCTGGACTGGCTGCAGAAGACGCTGGAGCGCGAGCTGTCGGCCGAGGAAAAGGCCAAGATCGAAGCCATGGGCGGGCTCGACAAGCTGATGGAGCGGCTCAAGCAGCTGCTCGACGAGCAGAAGGAAAAACACGAGGGCGGCAACAAGTGGATAGGCACGGGCGGCACCTCGCCGTTCGGGCATGGCGGCTATAACCCGGAAGGCATTCGCATCGGCGGCCCCTCCAAGGGCAACCGCACCGCCATCAAGGTGTGGGAGACGCGGGCGTACAAGGATTACGACGATCAGGTCGAACTCGGCACGCGCAATATCAAGGTGGCGCTGCGCCGCCTGCGCCGGTTCGCCCGCGAAGGCGCCGAGACCGAACTGGACCTGGACGACACCATCCACTCGACCGCGGCCAACGCGGGCCTGCTTGATATCAAGCTGCGGCCGGAGCGCCACAACAAGGTCAAGGTACTGATGCTGATGGATGTGGGCGGTTCGATGGACGACCACATCAAGCGCGTGGAGGAATTGTTCTCGGCGACAAAGACCGAGTTCAAGCACCTTGAGTACTACTACTTCCACAACTGCGTGTATGACTACGTGTGGAAGAACAATCGCCGCCGCCATGCGGAGAAGATCGCTACCTGGGACCTGATCCACAAGTACACGCCGGACTACAAGGTGATCTTTGTCGGCGACGCCACCATGAGTCCGTATGAAATCCTGCAGCCCGGCGGGTCGGTGGAGTACAACAATCCGGAAGCGGGCGCGGTCTGGCTCAACCGGCTGATCGAGCAGTTCCCGCGCTTTGTGTGGCTTAACCCTGAACCGGAAGGGCTGTGGCAGTATCGGCAATCGGTGACGGTGATCAACCAGATCATGAAGTCGCGGATGTATCCCGTCACGCTCGCCGGCCTGGAGCAGGCGATGCGCCTGCTCTCCAAGTAGCCGGAAATATCCGGCATCAACCGGACCCGGACTGCCGCCCGCCTGACTCAGGCGCGCAGCAGTCCGCCCAGCATTCCCCCCTGCCCGCCCCCGCGCCCGAACAGCGTGCGCGCCACGCGCTCGCTATCCAGCCCGAAGCTCTGTGCCACAGCCGCGGCGATCAATCCGTCCAGTTCCGTCGTGGGTGCCAGGTCGCGTCCCTGGTAGAGCTCGCCCGGCGACAGGCCGGGCCAGTCGGCCAGCACCCGCCCGCCTTTGACCGCGCCGCCCATCAGCATCGCCGCCGCCGCCGTGCCGTGATCGGTGCCGCCGGTACCGTTGGCGGCAGCGGTGCGTCCGAACTCGGTAGCCACCAATACCGTGGTGCGCTCCCATGACGGGCCCAGCCCGTCGCGCAGCGCCGCCAGCATCGCGTCCAGCGCCTTGAGCCGGGCGGCCAGCCGCGGCACCTGCGCGCTGTGCGTATCCCAGCCGCCGGTCTCGATCATGGCGATGCGGGGCCCGTCCGCCCGCGCCAGGAAGCCGGCGGCAAGGCGTCCCAGGCTGGCCGGGTCCTGGCGCGCGCCGGCATCGCCGGCGAGTCCGCGGGCCTGCATCGCGGCGTTCCAGAGCGGATGCAGTTGCGCATCCATCTCGTAGAGCTGCCCGACACGCGCCAGCAGGTCATCCGGCGCGGCCGGCAAGGCCGATGGCGCATAGGAGCTGACATCGGCCGTCCCGCGCAAGGCTGCCGGGACGGTCGGCGCGAAGGCGATCGCGTTATCGGTCCGCTTCGGCAGCATGCCCACCAGCCGGTTCAGCCAGCCGTCCTTGACCTGGTAGGGCGCATTGCCGCCGGTCTCCAGCACATTCTGGCCGTCGAAGTGCGAGCGCTCGCGGTAAGGCGATGCCACCGCCTGCACGAAAAGCGCCTGCCCGGCGGCATAGAGACGCGCCGTCTCCGCCAGCGCGGGATGCAGCGCGAATGTGCCGTCGAGCCGCGTGGCCTGCGTGGCGTCGATGGCGAGCGCGCCGCGCAGGCGGGCGTAGCCGGGATCGGCGTAGGGGATCACGGTGTTCAGGCCGTCGGCGGCGCCGCGCTGGATGACGAAGACAAAACGCCGGTCGGAATCCACGCTGGCCAGCGTGAGGCGTGGCAGTGCAAGCATGGCGCCCGCGCCGGCGGTGACGCGCAGGAAATCTCGGCGGGAAAACATGACGATCACCTCCTTTGGAAATCGGGCGAGACCAGCAGCAAGGCCAGCGCGGTCTGGGCGCTTTCGGCGCGTGCGATGGCGCCGGCGGTTGGTGCGGACAACGAACCGGCGAGCAGCCGGGGACCAAGCTCGCGCGCATCGAGCCGGTCGCCGACGCGCGCGGCCAGGCGCTGTGCCAGTTCCACCCGCCGCACCAGCGCGTCGGGCGCGGCCCAGCTCGCGGCGATGTCGTCGTAGCCCGCGGGCGATCCCGGCCGCCAGACCGGCTGGCCAAGCTGGGTCAGCATTGGCGCGAAATGCTGCGCGCCCGCTTCGCGCAGCCCCAGCCCGCGCAGCGAGGACACGGCCCACTCCCACGGCGTCTTGAACTTGGCCGGCGCACTGGCCCACGCCTCGGGTGATTCCACCAGCGCGCGATACACCTCGGACAGCGCGCCGCCGCTGCGCAGGTATGCATCTGACAAACGTGTCACCAGTGCCGGCGGCGGCGTATCGGCGACGAAGTGCCGCGCCAGCTTGGTGGCGAGGTGGTTCGCGGTGGCTTCGCTGTGCGCGAGATCGTGCAGCACCGCCAGTGCCTGCGCCTCGCCTTGCTGCGCGTAGGTGCGGCCCAGGATGGTCCGGGCGCCGGGCTCATGCAGGCGAGGCCGGAATTCGAAGTGCCCTGGCTCGCCTTCTGCGCGGGCACCGAGGCCACCAATGCTCCAGCCAGTCAGCGCGCGCGCGAACTCGGTGACGTCGGCCTGCTGGTAGCCGCTGCGCACACCCAGCGTATGCAACTCCAGGATTTCGCGCGCCAGGTTTTCGTTCAGCCCGAGTTGCCGTCCGGGCGCGCGCTGGGCGGCCACGCTGTCCGGCCCGATCGAGCGCACCTGATCCAGGAAGACTTGCATGGCGGGATGGCGCTCCACGGCCACCAGCATGTCCTCGAAGCGTCCAAGCACGTGCGGGCGGATCGCCTCGGCCTCGAATGCGCCGGCCAGCGCGGCTACCGCCGGCTTCTCGACCGAGACCGCGAAGTGATTGGACCAGAAGTGCACCAGCCGCTCGACGAACGGCGCAGGCGTAACCAGCGCGCTCGTCACGCGTGCGTCCACGGCATTTCGGTAGGCCTCGCGCGTCTCACGCTGCAACTGCTGGCGAGCGGCGGCTTTGACGTCAGCCTGCGACTGGCGGACCTCGCGCTGCTGGGCACCATACGCGCCGGCCAGCGCCGCCGTGTCGGGCTGCGCGCTCCAGGGCACCGGTCTTGCCTGGTAGCGCTCGAACTGGTCGAGCAGCCAGCCACGTGGATCGGCGGGCAGGGATTCGTCGGGGCGCGCGCCCAGCCCGAAGCGGTTGACCGCGATGGCCGCGGTTGTCATGGCGGTGGTGGTCATGCGTTGCTCTCCCGGAAGTCCGCGTCTTGCGCCCGGGCGGCGTGGCGACCTGCCGCCCTGCTGGTTGCTGCTTTGTCGCTCAATGGCTGTGGTCCCGCGTTGCCGGTTCATCCTCCGTGAATGCCGCGCCTGCCCGCGCCGCGTCAGCAGGCAAAGACCGGCGCGCGATGGTGGTGGCAGGCCGCGCCGGCAAGATCGCGCAGCCGGACGGCGTAGCGTCGACAATCCGTACGAGGCTGGCCGTGGGCAAAACAGGGAAGGGAAATGTCGACCCGCACATGAGATTCTCCAGTCCAGGCCCCGGCGCCACTAGCCCCCGGGGTCGTCATGTCTGACCTATCTCTTAAACGCCGCCGGCCGGAAATTCGTTTGCGGAAAAACGTAAGTCTTGATTACAAAGGGTCCGTCATGCCACCACGTCGACCCCTTCCATCACCCACTGGCGGAAGGTTTGCAGGGCAGGCAGATGCTGTTTCTGCTCCGGATAGCAAAGGTAGTAGCCCTTCTTGCTCAGCACCCGTGCCGGATGCGCCACCACCAGCACGCCGGTGGCAAGCTCTTCCTCGATCAGGCAGCGCGGGATCAGCGCGACGCCAAGCCCGGACATCGCCGCCTGGGTAAGCAGCGAGAACTGGTCGAAGCGCGCGCCGCTCCAGGCCTTGCGCGTGGCGACGCCAAGCTCGGCGAACCAGTCAGGCCAGGCTTCGGGCACCGTGGTGTGATGCAGCAGGGGAAAGCGCAGCAGGGACGAAGGCGTGCGCACCATCCCTTCGGGCTCGCCCGCCAGCAGGGCGGGCCGGCACACCGGCAGGACTTCGCGGCCGGTCATGTAGTCGGCCAGGCTGCCCGGCCACATGCCGTCGCCGAAACGGATGGCGGCGTCGAGGTCGGGCTGGGAAAAATCGTAGCCCTGCGCATGCGGCACGAACTCCAGGCTGACATCGGGATGTTTCTCGAAAAACTGCGGCAGGCGCGGGATGAGCCACTTGGCGCCAAGCGTGGGCATGCTGGCAATGTGCAAGGTACCGCCGCGGCCCTGCCGGGCGATCAGTTCCACCGTGGCGGCTTCGATCTCGGTCAGGCTGGGCCGGATACGGTCCAGGTAGCGCTGGCCGGCATCCGTGAGCATCAGGCGCTGGCGCACGCGCTCGAACAGCTCCACGCCGAGAAAGGCTTCCAGGCTGCGCACTTGCTTGCTCACCGCACCCTGCGTGACGTGGAGCTCCCGCGCCGCGGCGGTAAAACTGTTGTAGCGGGCGGCGGCCTCGAAGGCCTGCAATTCAGTCAGCGACGGACACAAGCGCCGCATAGATAACCCCTTACTTCACTACCAAACGGAATGATCCCGCGATTTTAATTCGTTTGCGGTGTCGTTGCCCAAACAAGCAGAATCGCGAAAGCCCTTTTTCTCCCCTCTCTCCCTCCATTCAGGAACCGAACCATGCAACGCCGTAACATGCTCCGCCTCCTTGCCGCCGCCACTGGCGCCGCCGCCGCTGGCCTGTCGCTTTCGGCCGCGGCCCAGGGCGGCTACCCGACCAAGCCGATCTCGCTGATCGTGCCGTTCCCCGCAGGCGGCACCACCGACATCGTCGCGCGCATCGTGGCCGACAAGCTCGGCCAGCAACTGGGCCAGACCGTGGTGGTGGACAACCGCGGCGGCGCCGGCGGCAGCATCGGTACCGGCTACCTGGCCAAGGCCGCGCCGGACGGCTACACCCTGGGCATCGCCACGGCTTCCACGCATGGCATCAACCCCGCCGTGTACCCGCGCCTGTCCTACGATGCCAACAAGGACTTCACCACCATCACCAACCTGGCTTCGGTGCCTAACGTGATGAGCATCAACCCGGCTGTGAAGGCCAACGACATGAAGGCCTTCATCGCCCTGGCCAAGAGCCAGCCGAACAAGATGGCCTACGGCTCGGCCGGCAACGGCAGCGTTTCGCACATGATGGGCGAACTGTTCAAGATGAGCAGCAAGACCGAACTCCTGCACGTGCCGTACAAGGGCGTGGGCCCCGCGCTGAACGACGCGCTGGCCAACCAGGTGCAGGTGCTGTTCGACAACCTGCCCTCGTCGCTGCCCTTTATCGAAGGCGGCAAGCTGCGCGCCCTGGCCGTAGCCTCGCCCAAGCGCGTGCCGGCCCTGCCCAATGTGCCGACCTTTGCCGAGCTCGGCCTGCCCGAAGTCAACGATGCCGCCTGGTTCGGCCTGATCGCGCCGGCCGGCCTGCCCGCCGACGTGCAGACCAAGCTGCACAACGCCGCCGTCAAGGTACTGGCGATGCCCGAAGTAAAGGCTAAGCTGGAGAAGCTGGGTGCGGTGCCGGTTGGCAATACACCGGCCGAGTTCGCCGCGCAGATCAAATCCGAAGTCGCGAAGAACAAACGCATCGCCGCCGCAGCGAAGATCACCCTGGATTAACCGACACCCATCATGACGGAAGCAGACCGAAAGACCGGGCTCAGCCCTTACCTCTTGCAACTGCCGCAAGGCGAGCGCAGCCCGCTCTTTCTCGATTCCCCGCACAGCGCCACCAGCTACCCGGCTGATTTCCGGCCGGCCGCCGGCCTGCCCCTGGCGCTGCTGCGCCAGGCCGAAGACACCTTCGTCGACGAGTTGTACGCCGACGCTCCCGCACGCGGCATTGCGCTGCTGTGCGCGGGCTTCCCGCGCAGCTACCTCGATGCCAACCGCGGCATCGAGGAAATCGACGAGGCCCTGCTGGACGCGCCCTGGCCCGGCCCGCGCCAGGAAACTTCCAAGACCCGACTCGGCAAGGGGCTGGTGTGGCGCGTGCTGGATACCGGCGAAGCCATCTACGACCGCAAGCTGAGCGTGGCCGAGGTGCAGGCGCGCATTGCACAGTACTACCTGCCCTACTACGCCCAACTGCAGAAGCTGGCCGACCAGGCTATCGCCAGCCATGGCAGCGCGTGGCACATCAACTGCCACTCGATGCCCAGCGAAGCGGCGCAGTACGCCACCGAGCATCCGGGACTGCAGCATCCCGACTTCGTGGTCGGCGACCGCGACGGCACCACCTGCGATACGCGCTTCACGGACCGCGTCGAAGGCGTGCTCAAGGAGATGGGCTACGACGTCTGGCGCAACCACCCCTATAAGGGCGTGGAGATCGTGCGCGTGGTGGGGCAGCCGGCACAGAAGCGCCACAGCCTGCAGCTCGAGATCAACCGCAAGCTGTACATGGATGAAGTCGGCCTCGTGCACAACGCCGGGTTCGGCAAGCTGAAGGCCGATCTCAACGCGCTGCTGGACGAGCTCAAGGCCTTCGTCAAGGCCGCTTGAGCGCACCGGAAACCATGCGGCCCGCCGTGCAATGCAGGGCAGGCCGCACCGCCACCGCAGCTCGCGCCAAATCCCGCACCGCCGCTCCCCCCGCGGGCCTTTTCCCCCCCCCCCCCGCCGCCCCCGCGGCGGTCTTTGCCGCCGCGCCGAAGGCTGCACTCGGCCGCAAGGCCGGCAGCAACCCGCTTCGGGTGGAACCCTTACGCCGGGAGATTTCGGAACTTTGCTGCATGGGTTTCCTCTATCATGGCAGACCTTTGCCAACCCCTTATGCTCCAAAGCAAGACGATCCCGTGATCCGACGACTCTCTGACCTCATCAGCAGCCGGCTGTGCTCGCTCGCTGCTGCAGTGGCAGGTGCGATCGCCCTGGTGGGCTGCGCCGATACTCCGCTCAATGATCGCGACGCCGTGGCAACGCCCGGCATCGCCACCCAGGCCGCCAAACCCGCACCCCCTGCCCCGCCCGTGGCTGCCGCCACTGCGGCACCGCCCACCAAGACCGTGACGCTACCCGCGCAAGGCCGCGTGAGCCTGGCCGAGTACCGTGCGCAGATGCGCCAGCAACTGATGCAAACCGAGAATGCGAGCGCGGATGTGGCCGATTGCGCCGCGCACGCCAGCTGGGTGGTGCCCCGCTCGGCCACCTACGACGCACTGAAGATCCCCACCGGCGCGCTCGGCGCCGGCCAGGCCACCGTGGAACCCTGGGATGGCCGCTTCTCGCAAGGCAAGCAGGCGGTTCCGGTCAGCGCCGTGGTGACCTTTACCGCCACCGCCCACAAGCGCCGTGCCGAAGCCCAGTGGGAACCGGTCAAGGTGCGCTGCGGCTATGCCGACGGCATGATGCTGGCCTACGAACTGCTCGATGGCAGCGGCACCATCATCAGCGAACCGGCCGCCGCGCCCGCCGTACGCAGCAGCGCGACTACGCGCCAGGCCACCAGCAGCAAAGCCCACAAGGGCAGCAAGGCAAGCAAGTCGGGCTCGGGCAAGGCTACCACCAGCACCAAGTCCACCAAGGCAACCTCTTCCAAAGCCGGCAGCAGTAGCAGCAGCGCCAAGCCGGCCAGCAAGAGCAGCAAGAGCAGCAGCAAGTCGACCACCAAAAAGACGAATTAATGCCAGCGCGCATCAAGGCGAACTGATGCGCCCCGCCAGATAGCCGCCCGGCGGGCGGCTATCTGGCCATCCGTGCGTTCAGCCCAGTTGCTCCAGGATGGCCTGCAGCATTGCCGCGCCCAGCAAAGCGCTGCGCGCGCCGTTCCAGCCCACCGCCGGATCGGGCTGATCGGCATTGTCCTTGAACGGCATCTCCAGCGTCAGCGACAGGCAGCCAAAGGTATGGCCGATGTACTTCGAGGCCAGCTTGAGCGCGTCCGCGTTGTACTTGCTGGCGGCATAGCCGTGGACGTCCTGGAAGTCCGGCGTCGCGCGCTTGAACGCGTCGATGAAACGCAACTGTTCGGCACGCTGTGCTTCGGTGAAGCCGGGCAGCATCTCGCTGCCGGCGACGAAGTTATAGGGCAGGCCCTCGTCGCCGTGGATATCGAAGAACATGTCGCAGCCGGTGGCCTCGATGGCGCGGCGCACGTGATACACCTCGGGGCTCGTCTGCTGGCTGGGAGCCATCCATTCGCGATTGAGGTTGGCCCCGGCCGCATTGGTGCGCAGGTTGCCGCGCGCCGAGCCATCGGGATTCATATTGGGCACGATGTGGAAGACGGCGCGCTCCAGCAGGCGGCGCGCCACCGGGTCCCCGGCCCACAGGCCCGTGCCCGTCAGGCGTTGCAGCACGCCCTCGCAGAACCACTCCGCCATGGTTTCGCCGGGATGCTGGCGCGCGATCATCCAGATGGTCTTCTTGCCGTCGCCGGGCATACCCACCGTGACCGCGGTCATGTCGCGGCCGTCCACGGTGCTGCCCAAGTGCGACAGGCGCGCCAGCGGCGAGCGCTGGCAACCGGCAAGCAGCGACAGGTGGCGGTCGTCGGAATAGGGCTCGAAGTAGGCCAGCCAGACGCTGTCGTGCTCGGGCGTGAAAGCCACCGTCATGGTGCTGCCATCGAAGATGGTCGGCACGCGGAACCAGTGCGCGCGGTCGTACGAGGCCACGGCTTCGTAGCCGCGCCAGCCATCGGGGTAGGTACAGTCGCCGGCATTGAGGAACCGCAGGCGGCAGGCCTGCCCTGCCGCGCCCTGCAAGCGGAAATGGAACCACTGGCGAAATTCGGCGTGCGAGTCGGCGCGGATGCGCAGGCGGATGTCGTCGGCCTGGGCGAGCGACTCGACTTCGATGGCGCCCGCATCGAAGCTGGCGGAGATATGCAGGGCTCTGGTCATGGCGTGGAATCTCGCAGGGTTCGCGCCGGGATACCGTTTTCTCGGCAAGCCCTGGCGCTGGGTTCGGGGGCAGGCCGGCACCAGGCCGGCCGGCGTTGGTCGGTTTGCGCTTCAGTCTTCCAGGCGCCGGCGGAATACCCAGCGCGCGTCGTCGGAGGCTGCCGCGTCGAAGGCGTAGCCATGCTCGGCGAAACGCTTGAGCTTTGCCGGTTCGGTGATGCGGTGGGTCACTGCATAGCGGGCCATATAGCCGCGTGCCCGCTTGGCGTGGAAGGAAATGATCTTGTAGCGGCCACCCTTCCAGTCCTCGAATACCGGCGTAACGATCCTGGCCGCGAGCACCTTGGGCCGCACCACCTTGAAATACTCTTCGGAGGCCAGGTTGACCAGGGTGGGGCTACCCTCGCTCTTCTGCTCCCTGAAGTCCTCCTGCAGCAAGCGGGTGACGTCGTCGCCCCAGAAGGCATAAAGATCCTTGCCCGCCGCATTGTCCAGCCGCGTGCCCATTTCCAGCCGGTAGGGCTGCATCCAGTCAAGCGGCCGCAAGACGCCGTACAGCCCGGAAAGAATACGCAGGTGCTTCTGCGCGAAGGCGAGATCTTCGCTGGACAGGGTGGACGCGTCCAGGCCGTCGTACACGTCGCCATTGAAGGCGAGCACGGCCTGCTTGCTGTTGGCCGCGGTGAACTCCGGCGACCAGTCCCCGTAGCGGACGGCATTGAGCACCGCGAGCTTGTCGGAGATGTCCATCAGCGCGCCGATATCCTGCGGCGCGAGCTTGCGCAGGCGCTCGATCAACACCGCCGAGCGGTCGATGAAACGGGGCAGCGTATGGGTCTTCAGACGCGGGGGCGTCTCGTAGTCGAGCGACTTGGCAGGGGACAGGACGATGAGCATGGCAAAATCGCGGCAAACACAAAGGCCAGATTGTAACGAATGCACCCTGAATCCACCGCAGTACCCGCCAATTCCCCGCCAGCCGAGCCTGCCTTTGCCGCCCTGCCCGCGCCGCGGGTCGTGCTCGACTCCAATATCTGGGTCGACCTGCTGGTCTTTGCCGACCCCCATGTCGAACCCATCCGGGCCGCGCTGCACAGCGGCGCCATCACTGCGGTAATCCGGCCCGACTGCCGCGAGGAACTGCGCCGTGTGCTGGCTTATCCGCAATTTGCCCATTTCGGTGTCGACATTCCCGCCGCCATGGCCACGGTGGACCGGTTGACCACCGCCTTCGCCATCCCGGAGGAAACCGAGACGCTGGCGGCGCGCCTGCCGCGCTGCCGCGACACCGACGACCAGAAGTTCATCGAACTGGCGCACTTTGCCCAGGCGGCCTGCCTGGTGTCCAAAGACAAGGCTGTGCTCAAGCTGAAGAGCCGGCTGCGCCGCCAGAGCGGCGTGGACATCCTGCTACCCCAGGCCTTCGCCGGGTGGCTGGCGGCACGCCATGCGCAGGCGCAGGCCGATCCCCGCTAGAATGCCAGCAACGTTTCCCGTCCATCCAGACCGTCCAGCCTGACGCAGCTTCCCATGCCCACCACCAATCCGAGCGCCCCGTCCGGCGCCAGCACCCTCGCCCCGCTCACCCCGCCGACGTCGCGCCTGCCCAACGTCGGCACCACCATCTTCACCGTGATGTCGGCGCTGGCCGCCGAGCGCAACGCGGTGAACCTGGGCCAGGGCTTCCCGGATTTCGACTGCGATCCGAAGATCGTCGATGCGGTCGCGCACGCCATGCGCTCGGGCCTCAACCAGTACCCGCCGATGGCGGGCGTGCCCAAGCTGCGCCAGGCCATCGCCGACAAGATCGGCAAGCTGTACGGCCATGCCTACGACTGGGACAGCGAAATCACGGTCACAGCCGGCGCCACCCAGGGCATCCTCACCAGCATCCTGTGCGCGGTGCATCCGGGCGATGAGGTGATCGTGCTGGAGCCCTGCTACGACAGCTACATCCCCGCCATCGAACTGGCCGGCGGCAAGGTGGTATCGGTCGCGCTGGACGCGCCGCACTTCCGCATCCCCTTCGACCGCCTCGCCGCTGCCATCACGCCGCGCACGCGGATGCTGCTGATCAACACCCCGCACAACCCCACCGGCACCATCTGGCGTGCGGGCGACATGGAGCGCCTGGCCGAACTGCTGGCAGGCACCGATATCCTGCTGCTGTCCGACGAGGTCTACGAGCACATGGTGTTCGACGGCCAGCTTCACCAGTCGGTATCGCGCCATCCCGAACTGGCACGGCGCAGCTTCGTGGTGTCGAGCTTCGGCAAGACGTATCACGTCACCGGCTGGAAGGTGGGCTATGTGGCCGCGCCGGCGGCGCTGTCCGCGGAATTCCGCAAGGTGCACCAGTTCAACGTGTTTACGGTGAATACGCCGGTGCAGTACGGGCTGGCCGATTACATGGCGGACCCCGCGCCTTACCTGGACCTGCCGGCTTACTACCAGGCCAAGCGCGACTTCTTCCGCACCGGGCTGGCCACCACGCGCTTCAAGCTGCTGCCGTCGGATGGCACCTACTTCCAGTGCGTGGACTACTCGGCCATTTCCGATATGAGCGAGGCGGATTTCTCGATGTGGCTGACGCGCGAGATCGGGGTGGCGGCGATCCCGGTGTCGGCGTTCTATTCGCAGCCGCGCGAGTCTGGCCTGGTGCGGTTCTGCTTTGCCAAGAAGGAGGAGACGCTGGCGTTGGCTCTGGCGAGGTTGAAGGCGTTGTAAGAGAGAGCGCGCGCCTGCGGGACTGCGTGCGGCGCTGGTAACCCAGGCAGAACGGTCCTGCGAGCCGCTCCCGCCCCTGACGCAAGATCATCAACGCAAAACGCCCGCGGATCGCGGGCGTTTTGCCTGGAGCAAACCCTGACTTACTTCCGCCCGCTCAGCATCAGCTCCGTGTTCGCCTTGCGATCCGCGTTCACCTTCTGCACGGTGGGCCGCTCGCCCATCCGCTTGAGGTAATCCCTGACCGGCAGGTCGGACAGCATGTCCGTACCGTAGATGATCTTGGTGCACGACGAAATCAGCGGGAGGTGCACCACCGCGGCGCAGTCCGCCAGCGTGAAGGTCTCGCCAGCCAGGTAAGGCGAGAACTTCGCCAGCTTGGCGAACGCGGGAATATATCGCTCCAGCAGCTTCTTCTGGCGCTCCTTCACACCATCGCTCACCTTGCCGCCAAAGAACGCTTCCGGATACAGCTCGCGCGCGGTCAGTTCCAGGTAAAGCTCGAGGAAGATCACCAGTTCGCGTACCTTCGCGGCCTGGTAAGGGTCCGCCGGCAGCAACGGCGATTGCGGATAGGTCGACTCGATATAGGCGTCCAGCACTTCGGACTCGCATAGCGGGCCGTGATCGGTGATCATGTAGGGCACTTTGCCCAAGGGCGAGGCTTCGAGATCGGTCTTGCCGATCCAGGCCAGTTCTTCCTCGAACGGCAGGTTCTTCTCCAGCAAGGCCAGCTTGACCTTGTTGTAGTAGTTGCTGGCGGCAAAGCCACAAAGTTTCAGCATGTCGTCTCTCTCCTCGTTAATTGCGACCCGCAGGGGGGAATCGCGATGGAATCAGGGGCGTCGTGTCCTGCGCATACCTGATCAACAGGCATTGTGAGCCATGACAGACTCTGGTGGTCCGTTCTGGCCGATCAGCGCACGCCGCTTGCATCGCCCCACTGTCGCGGATGATGCAAAAAACGTACGATCGTGCTAATTTAACCACACTTTTCTGGAAGCACTATGAGCACTTTCACCATCGACACCCTCGGCATCGTCGGCACGGGCGCCATGGGCCGTGGCATTGCGCAGATCGCCGCGCAAGCCGGCCTGACCGTCAGCCTGTACGACACCAACGCGCAAGCCGTGGCGGCGGCCCGGCAACACCTGCAGGACACCTTCGCCAAGCTGGCCGAAAAGGGCAAGATGAGTGCAGAGGACGGCGCAGCGGCGCTGGCCCGCGTGCTGCCCTGCGCCACGCTGGATGACCTGACCGGCTGCGACATGGTGCTCGAGGCCATCGTCGAGAAGCTGGAAGTCAAGCGTGACCTGGTGGCAAAGCTGGAAGCCATCCTGCGCCCGGATGCGGTGATTGCCTCCAACACCTCTTCGCTGTCGATCACCGCGATCGCGGTCGGTGCCAGGCATCCGGGCCGCATCGCCGGCTACCACTTCTTCAACCCGGTGCCGCTGATGAAGGTGGTCGAGGTCATCGACGGCCTGTCGGGCGACCCCGCCGTGGGCGATGCGCTGATGGCGCTGTCGCGCCGGCTCGGCCACACGCCGGTGCGCTGCAAGGACATGCCCGGCTTTATCGTCAATCATGCCGGCCGCGGCATGAATATCGAAGGCCTGAAGGTGGCGCAGGAAGGCGTGGCCGACTTCGCCGACATCGACGCCATCATGCGCGAGCAGGCCGGCTTCCGCATGGGCCCCTTCGAACTGATGGACCTGACCGGGCTGGACGTTTCGCACCCGGTGATGGAATCCATCTACAACCAGTTCTACCAAGAGCCGCGCTACCGCCCGTCGCCCATCACGGCGATCCGCTCGGTGGGCGGCCTGATCGGCCGCAAGGCCGGCGCCGGCTTCTACAAATACGCGGATGGCCAGAAGCAGGTGCCCGCCGCTGTCGCGGTGCCGGCCGCGCGCCCCGCCAGCATCTGGGTGAGCCGCGCCGACGAGCGCGGCCATGACATGGCCGTCAAGCTGATCCTCGCGCTGGGCATGACGCCGGAAGCCGGCAACCATCCCTCCGGCGAGGCCCTGATCGTGGTCACGCCGCTGGGCCTGGACGCCACCACCTGCGCGCTGCAGGAAGGCCTGGACCCGGCCCGCGTGGTCGCCATCGACACCCTGCTGCCGTTCGAAGCCACCAAGCGCCGCACGCTGATGACCACGCCCGCCACCTCGGCCGCCATGCGCGAGGCCGCGCACGGCCTGTTCGGCAGCGATGGCGTGCCCGTCACCGTGATCCGCGACTCGGCCGGCTTCGTGGCCCAGCGCATTGTCAGCTGCATCGTCAATATCGCCAGCGACATCGCGCAGCAGCGCATTGCCACGCCGGTCGACATCGATCTCGCCGTCAACCTCGGCCTGGGCTACCCCAAGGGCCCGCTGGCGCTGGGCGACGTGATCGGCCCGCACCTGGTGCTGACGGTGCTGCGCAACCTGGAACGCCTGACCGGCGACATGCGCTACCGCCCCAGCCCGTGGCTGTGGCGCCGCGCCGGCCTCGGCCTGTCGCTGCTGGCCGAAGAGCAGTAAGAACCGCGACCGCAGGCTTGCCTTGGCCTGCGGTCGTTTCGTATCCGCCCCCCGCTTCTGCATTGTTGCATTCGCTTCTTCCCACAGGCCGCCATGACCGCACAGCTGCTATCCGAACGCGTCGACTCCACTCTGGTGCTGACCATCTCGAACCCCGAGGCACGCAACGCGCTGCACCCGGACATCTACGCGGCATCGCAGGAAGCACTTGAACTTGCCTCGCGCGATCAGGAAATCCGCGCGGTGGTGATCACCGGCGCCGACGGCGTGTTCTGTGCCGGCGGCAACCTCAACCGCCTGCTGGGCAACCGCGCCAAGCCGCCCGAGGTGCAGGCCGAGAGCATCGAAGTCCTCAATCACTGGATCGAAACGCTGCACGCCTTTCCCAAGCCCATCATCGCGGCGGTGGAAGGCCCTGCCGCGGGCGCTGGCTTCTCGCTGGTGCTCGCATGCGATTTCGTGGTGGCCGCCAGCGATGCGAAGTTCGTCATGGCCTACGTCAATGTCGGGCTGACGCCTGACGGTGGCGGCTCGTATGAACTGGCCCGCGCCCTGCCCCGCCAGCTCGCCTCCGAACTGATGATGGAAGGCAAGCCCATCGATGCCGCGCGCCTGGCCCATTTCGGGCTGGTCAACCGCGTGGTGCCGGCCGGCCAGGCGCTCACCGAAGCGCTGCGCCTGGGCGAAACGCTGGCCGCGCGCTCGCCGCATGCCGTGGGCCGCATCAAGGCGCTGATCAATCACGCCGGCACCGCCAGCCTGACCGGGCACCTGACCGAAGAGCGCGACAACTTCGTGGCCGCGCTGCATCACAAGGATGCGGGCGAAGGCATTGGCGCCTTCCTGGAAAAGCGCAAGCCGAACTATCGCTGAGCGGCCGACCTGGCCACGCAATACCACGCCGACCATGCCCGCGCAGACGGGCGCATCGGCCAAGCACCGGAGACTTGCATGGAATTGCCGCCCTCGCCCCGCCGCCGCGTCTACCTGATGCGCCACGGCGCCGTGACCTACTTCGACGCGACCGGCCGGCCGGCGCTGCCCGAGCTGGTCCCGCTCAACGAAACCGGCCGGGCGCAGGCCAGCGCCGCCGGCCGCGCCTTTGCCGCGGAGAACATCCGCTTCGACCGCATCATCGTCAGCGGGCTGCCGCGCACGGTGGAAACCGCCGAACGCGTACTGGCCGAACTGCCCGGGACGGAAGACGCCACGCTGGAAACCTGGCCCGAGCTGCAGGAGATCCGTGGCGGCAAGCTGCAGGGCATCAGCGACGACAAGCTGCGCGATGCCTTTATCGGCGCCTTCGAAGGCGAAGTGCGGGAAGACAAGCGCTTTCTCGACGGCGAAAGCGTCGGCGAATTCCTTGACCGCGTGCTGCCCGCGGTGCGCCACCTGCGCGAGGATCCCAACTGGGACACCGTCCTGCTCGTCCTGCATGGCGGCACCAATCGCGCCATCCTGTCCCACGCCATCACCTGCGGCCGCCGCGTGTTCTACGGCAGCCTGATGCAAACCGCCGGCTGCATCAACGTGCTGGACGTGGGCGATGATCCGCTGGACTGGGTGGTGCGCATGATGAACTACTCGCCGCCCACGCCGGTGCACAGCGGCACACGCCATACCACCATGGAAGTGCTGCTGCACCAGTACCTGCGCTTTCGCGACCTGCGGGGGCCGGCCAGCTAGCCACGCCGCAGCCAGACAGTTTCGAATCTCGGAAAACCCGGAACATACCGAAAAAACGGAGACAGCATGAGCACCAACGTTTCGAACTTCGAAGGCACCCGCGAGGTAGCCGAGCAGCAACGCTTCGACATGGCCGCGCTGGAGGTGTGGATGCGCGAGCATGTGGCGGGTTTTGCCGGCCCGCTCACCATCGAGCAGTTCAAGGGCGGCCAGTCCAACCCTACCTTCAAGCTGATCACGCCGGGCCAGACCTATGTGATGCGCGCCAAGCCCGGCCCCAAGTCCAAGCTGCTGCCCTCGGCCCATGCCATCGAACGCGAGTACCGCGTGATGGCCGCGCTGGCAGGCACCGACGTGCCGGTCGCCAGGATGTACGCGCTATGCGAGGACGAAGCCGTGATCGGCCGCGCCTTCTACATCATGGAATTCGTCGCCGGCCGCGTGCTGTGGGACCAGTCCCTGCCCGACATGACGCCGGCCGAGCGTGGCGCCATCTACGACGAGATGAATCGTGTCATCGCCGCGCTGCACACGGTCGACTACAAGGCCATCGGCCTGGGCGACTACGGCAAGCCGGGCAACTACTTCTCGCGCCAGATCGAGCGCTGGACCAAACAATACAAGCTGTCCGAGACCGAGAGCATCCCCGCCATGGACTCGCTGATGGCCTGGCTGCCTGATCATATTCCGCAGGAAGACGCCGATCTCACTTCGATCGTGCATGGCGACTACCGGCTGGACAACCTGATGTTCCATCCCACCGAGCCGCGCGTGCTGGCGGTGCTCGACTGGGAACTCTCCACGCTGGGGCATCCGATGGCCGACTTCGGCTATCACTGCATGAGCTGGCATATCGCGCCGGGCCAGTTCCGCGGCATTGCCGGGCTGGACCACGCAGGGCTCGGCATTCCCGACGAGGCGGCTTACCGCAGGACTTACGAGCAGCGCACCGGCCGGCCGATCACGGGCGACTGGAATTTCTACCTGGCGTTCAGCATGTTCCGGATCGCGGGGATCCTGCAGGGGATCATGAAGCGCGTGGTCGACGGGACGGCTTCGTCGGCGCAGGCCCTGGATGCGGGGAAACGGGCCCGGCCCATGGCGGAAATGGGGTGGGAGTATGCAAAGATGGCGAAGCAATAAGCGCTCATTGCTGCGCACGGCTTGAACGGGAAGACCTCTTCGCTTGCTGAAGAGGTCTTTTTTTTAAGCCCTGGTTATCGTATCAGATGATGTGATGAGGCCATTTTCGATTTAACTCGCGGGGCTGCAATGGGTGCCGGCGAACGGATGGCAAGCAGCATTGCGAACGCCCGCCCTCGCCCCCGGTCCTTCTCCCGCAAGCGGCGGAAGGGAGAAAACCAGTCACCGTCATCCATATTTCAGCTGCCAGGAAGATCGGTCTTGGCAATGAAGTTGCGCTTAAGGCCTTTAGCGTCAACGCGCAAAAACCCTTCCACAAGAATGCCCTGGACCCACCCAAGACTTCGAGCTATTATCCAACACATACGACAACATACAACACAATATAAATCCGGAGACAACAAGATGCCGACGACCCGCCGCACCTTTCTTTCCCGACTCTCCACGCTTGGCGCGACAGCCACCCTGGGCAGCCTCGGCGCCGCCGGCGCCCTGATCGCCCCCCGCGCCGCGCAGGCCGCCACCGACTGGCCCACCCGCCCGATCAAGCTGGTAGTCCCCTATTCCGCCGGCGGCTCCTCCGACATCATCGCCCGCCTGATCAGCCGCCAGTTGGGCGAAGCGCTCGGCCAACCCGTCGTGGTCGACAACCGTCCCGGCGCCAACGGCAATATCGGCGCCGCGATGGTCGCGCAGGCCGGCACCGACAACCACACCCTGCTGCTCTGCGATATCGGCGCGCTGGCCATCAGCCCGTCCGTCTACACCAAGCTCTCCTTCGATCCGGGCAAGGACCTGAAGGGCGTCGCCATGCTGGCTTACTCGCCGCATTTGCTGGTAGTCCACCCCTCGGTGCAGGTCAGCAACCTGAAGGAACTGGTGGACCTCTCCAAGCGCACTCAGCTCAACTTCGCGGTGACGGCCATCGGCAGCGCGCCGCACCTGGCTGGCGTGGCGGTGGCGCAGTCGACCGGCGCCAAGTGGCAATACGTGCCCTACAAGGGAGGCTCCCAGGCCGTGGCCGACACTGTGGCGGGCACCGCCCAGGTGCTGATGAACGGCATGTTGGCAACGCTGCCGCAGGTCCAGGCGGGCAAGCTGAAGGTGATCGCGATATCCAAGAAGACGCGCATGCCGCTGATGGGACAAGTGCCGACCATCGCCGAGCAAGGCGTGCCCGGCTTCGAATCAGGCACCTGGCAAGGCGTGATGGCGCCGGCCGGCATGCCCGACGCCCTGGTGGCGCGCATCAGCAGCGAACTGATCCGCATCATCCGCCTGCCCGAAGTGCGCGCGCAACTGGCTGGCCAGGGTGCCGAAGTGGTGACCATGACGCCGCCGGAAACGAATAAGTTCTTCGTCGGCGAGCGTGCGCGCTGGGCGGCGGTGGTGAAACAGGCTGACGTGCGACTCGACTAAGCCAGCCGCGCGCCGGACAAAAAATGGCCGACTCGGAAGTCGGCCATTTTCTTGCGGGAGCGCCGGCAGAGCACGCTCCATGCCGACCCGGTGAATCGCCTAGTCGCCCAGCGCAACCCCTTCGCGACGCGGGTCGGCGCCGCCGGCCCAGGCCCACGTGCCGTCGGGACGCTGGCGGCGCATGATGGCCTGCGTGCCGCTGGTCATCTCGATCTGCGCCACTTCATGCCCACGGTCTTTCAGGCCTTGCACCAGGGCCGGGCTGACCAGTCCGACTTCCAGTTCCGTTGGCCCGTTGCGGCTGCCGAAGTTGGGCATGTTGATGGCCGCCTGCACGTCCATGTTCCAGTCCAGCAGGCCCACCAGCGTCTTGGATACGTACTCGATGATCTGCGAACCGCCCGGCGAGCCCACCGTGGCGACCAGCTTGCCGGTCTCGCGGTCGAACACCAGCGTCGGCGCCATCGACGAGCGCGGGCGCTTGCCGGCCTGCACCCGGTTGGCGACCGGCTTGCCGTTCTCGCTCGGCACGAAGGAGAAGTCGGTAAGCTGGTTATTGAGCATGAAGCCGCGCACCATCAGGTGCGAACCGAAATAGCTCTCCACGGTGGTGGTCATGGAAATCGCACCGCCGGTATTGTCAACGGCAACGATCTGCGAAGTGGACACGCGCGGCGGCGAACGGTCCGGTGCCAGCGCCAGCGTGTTTCCAGGCGGCGTGCCAGCCTCCGCCTTGTCCATGCTCTCCTCGCCGATCAGGCTCGCGCGTTGCGCCAGGTAGTCACGATTCAGCAGCCCCGCAACGTTGACCGGCACGAAATCCGAGTCCGCCACATAGAGGCCGCGGTCGGCATAGGCCAGGCGTCCGGCTTCGGAAAGCAGATGCACCGCTTCGATACCGGGCTCGACACCGGCACGCGTGCTTGCCTGCTTGGGCTTCATCGCGGCGAGCGCGTATTTCGGGTCTTTCGCCTCCAGCGCCTGCAAGGTCCCGAGCATCTGCGCGATCGCGATGCCGCCCGACGACGGCGGCGGCATGCCGCAGATCTTCCAGCGCTTGTAGTCGCTGCAGATGGGTGCGCGCTCCTTGGCGCTGTAATCCCTCAGATCCGCCAGCGACAGCGAACCGGCGTTGGCGCTGCCGTTGACCTGCCTGACGATTTCGCTGGCGATGGGGCCGGTATAGAGCGCATTCGGCCCGCGGCGGGCAATGTCGCGCAGGGTCTTGGCCAACGCCGGATTCTTCAACAGGGTGCCGACCGGCTTGGCCTTGCCGTCGGGCGTCAGGAAGTAGGCCGCCATCTCGGGCGAATTCGGCAGGAATTTGTCCGCGGCGATCTGCGTATAGAGGCGCTGCGAAATCGGGAAGCCCTGCTCCGCCAGCGCGATAGCCGGCTCGAACAGCTTGGCCCAGGGCAGCTTGCCGTGCTGGCGATGCGCCATTTCCAGTGCGCGCAACACGCCAGGCGTACCCACCGAGCGGCCGCCGATCTGCCCTTCGCTGAAGCTCATGGGCTTGCCATCGGGGCGCAGGAAGAGCTTCTCGTCGGCGCCGGCGGGCGCGGTCTCGCGGCCGTCATAGGCCTGCACGCGCTTGCCGTCCCAGTACATGATGAAAGCGCCGCCGCCGATGCCGGTGGCCTGCGGCTCCACCAGCGTCAGCACGGCCTGCATGGCGATCGCGGCATCGATCGCGGTACCGCCCGCGCGCAGGATCTTGCGGCCGGCTTCGGTAGCCAAGGGATTGGCGGCCGCGGCCATATGCTTGTCGGCATAGGTGGTGGTCATGCCCTGCCGGTAGCCGGACGACACTTCCGGTGCTGGCGGCATCACCGTGGCGGCTGGCGCCGCGGCCACGGGAGGCGCGCTGGTCTGCGTCGAGCAGGCGCCTAGCAGCGCAAGCGCCGCGGCGGCGGCGAGCGGGCCGCGCCATAGCGCCGATGAATATGCCTGGGATGCCATGCGATCGTCCTCCTGGGGGGCGGAAAAAAAGCCATTGTATGGCGTGCGAGCGCTACTGCGGCACCCTTGATGCACACCTCCGGGACAGCACCAATGGACCATGCCAGGCAAACGTGGGCCGGCCTGTGCCGCATGGCGCGAACCGCGCTCGCCGCCTCCTTTTGATCTTTTTCCATCCGACTTGACCCCACCAGCCCGTCTGCTTCGTTTCACTGACAGCGCCCTGCCGCCGGCATCGCCGGCGCGGCCCTTCAGGAGAAAAAGAAATGCTCAAGCGCCTGGGAGTCCTGGCCACTGCCGTTGTACTGGCTGCATGCGGCGGCCATTCCGCGACCGACCCGACCTCGCCCACGCGAGGCGGCAATGCCGAGCCGGCCGCGAACCAGCCGGTCTCGCCACCATCCATGCCCGCCCAGTCCGTACCGGCGAGCAAGACCGACGCCGCCACGCACGCCAGGGAGACAGCCGCCGGAGCCGTCGCCGATGCGCGCGCCATGCGCGCCCAGCCGCCGGCGCCCCTGACCCTGATGGCCCGCCCCATGCCCTACCCACAGCCCCAGGCCGAGCCGGATCGCGAGCGCTATGGCGCCATCGACGAGAACGGCGTGCAACTGGTCGCGCAGGCGCCCGTTTCCACCTTCAGCATCGATGTCGACTCCGGCAGCTACAGCAATGTGCGCCGCCTGCTCAACGCCGGCCGCTTGCCGCCGGCCGATGCGGTGCGAGTCGAGGAGATGGTCAACTATTTCCCCTACGACTACGCGCAACCGCGCGATGGCCGTCCCTTCGCCGTGCACGCCGACGCCGCACCCGCGCCGTGGCACGCGCACAACGTGCTGCTGCGCATCGGCATCAAGGCGGCCGACGCGGCCCGCGACAGCCTGCCGGCGGCCAACCTGGTCTTCCTGGTCGATGTGTCGGGCTCGATGTACTCGGCCGACAAGCTGCCACTGCTGAAATCCTCGCTCAAGCTGCTGACGAATGTCCTGCGCCCGCAGGACCGCATCACCCTGGTCACTTACGCCAGCGGCACGCGCGTCGTCCTGCCGCCCACGCCCGGCAGCGACAAGGCCGTCATCGCGGCGGCGATCGACTCACTGGTCGCGGGCGGCTCGACCGCCGGCGCGAGCGGCATCGCGCTGGCCTACCAGGCCGCGCAGCAGAGCTTTATGGCGGGTGGCATCAATCGCGTACTGCTCGCCACCGACGGCGATTTCAACGTGGGCATTACCGACTTCCGCCAACTCAAGTCGCTGGTCGCCGAGAAGCGCAAGTCGGGCGTCTCGCTGTCCACGCTGGGCTTTGGCACCGGCAACTACAACGACCAGCTGATGGAGCAGCTCGCCGATGCGGGCGACGGCGCCTACTCCTATATCGACAACCTGATGGAAGGCCAGAAGGTGCTGGTGGAGGAGTTCAGTTCCACGCTCGCCACGGTGGCGCGCGACGTCAAGATCCAGGTCGAATTCAACCCCGCCACGGTCAGGGAATACCGCCTGATCGGCTACGAGAACCGTGCGCTCAAGCGCGAGGATTTCAACAACGACAAGGTCGATGCGGGCGACATCGGCGCCGGGCACACCGTGACCGCGCTCTATGAGCTGACCCTGACGGACCAGCCCGGCCTGCTTGACCCGCTGCGCTACCAGCCGGCCAGCCCCACCGCCAGGCCGGGCAAGGGCGCCGCCGGCGAACTGGCCCACATCAAGCTGCGCTACAAGCTGCCGCAGGCCCAGGCCAGCGAGTTGATGGACCTGCCCGTGCAGGCCGCTTCGGTGCGGCCGCTGGCGCAGGCCGACGATGCCTTCCGCTTTGCCACGGCGGTAGCGGGCTTTGGCCAGGTGCTGCGCGGCGGCAACCATGTCGGCGGCTGGACCTACGCCGACGCGCGGGCCCTGGCGCTGGGCGCGCGCGGCACCGACCGCTTCGGCTATCGCGGCGAGTTTATCAAGCTGATCGACCTGGCCCAGTCCTTGTCGACGAGCGCGCCGCTGGCGCAGGACGACGGGCCTGCCAGGGGGCAGCCACGCTGAAGCCGCCATCGGCCGGGCTGCCCGCGCGCGCCGCCCGGCACGGACATCCCGGCCCGCACGATAGCGGGCGGGGCTGTCATATACTGCCGCGCATGCATGCCTCCACGCCTGGCGCCCCGCCGCCCACCCCACCCTCCGGACTGTCCGCGCTGCCTGACACCGACCTGATGCTGCTGGTCGCCAACGGCCTGATCGAGCAGCCGGTGGCCGAGCTGTTTCGCCGCCACAACGCGGCGCTATACAACTATGTGGCCTGGCTCTGCCAGGGCAATGCCGGCGAGGCCGAGGACGTGACGCAGAAGACCTGGGTCAAGCTGATGACCCGCTGCGGCGATTACCAGCCCAGCGCGGCCCTGCGCACCTTCCTGTTCCAGATCGCGCGCAATACCTGGCTGGACCAGTTGCGCGGCGCCTACGAGCGCCAGCGCGACACGCTCGACGAGGGCCACCTCGCCCTGCCGTCCGACGACCTGAGCCCCGAGGCCGAGGCACAGCTGCGGCAGAACCTGCAAGGCGTGCGGCAAGCGTTGCTGGCGCTGCCGGCGGCGCAGCGCGAAGTGATCGTGCTGCGCTTTTTCAGCGAGATGAGCGTCGAGGAAATCGCCCTGACGCTGGGCGAGAAGTTCGAGACCATCAAGAGCCGGCTGCGCTATGCCTTCGCGCGGCTGCGCGATAGCCTGGCGGCCACGGCGTCGCAGGAGCGGCTGCCATGAGCGCGGACGAACGATTCATTGCCGGCGAAGACCGGCTCGCGGCACTGCTGCGCGAGGTGCCCGCCTTCGTGCCGCCAGCCTCGCTGGAGGCTGCGGTGATGGCCGCCGCACGTGCCGAGCAAGCGGCCCGGCAGATGGCCCGGCAAGCGGCTGCGCCATCGCCGCGCGCCGCTTTGCCGGCCAGGGTCCGGGCCTACGCCGAGCAAGCCGACAACCCCGCCGTCGATGACGAACTGGCGTTTGCGCCGCCAGCCGGGCTGGAGGCATCGGTCATGGCGGAAGCCGCGCGGCTGCAGGTAGCACAGGCCGCCCGCCGCGGCGCCGTACTGGAGGAGGTCCGGCGCGGCGACGCGCCGCAGAGCGTGCTTGGCGCGCCGGTTAGCGCTGCGGCACAGGCCTGGCTGCGCGAACAGGCACAGGCCGCGCAACAGGCTTCCGGCGAACAGGCGGCGGCCAAGCCGGAGCGCGCACGCCGTACCCGGCGCTGGTGGCCCGCGCTGGGCGTGCTCGCCGGCGCCCTCGGCGTGGGTGTCTTGTCGCTGCAGATCGTGTTGCGCCAGCTTGACCTGCGCGACGGCGGAATCACGCTGCCGGCCAAAGCGCCCGCGACGGAAAGCGCAAAGCGTGCGCCTGCCGCGCCGGCAATGCACGCCGAGGCAGGCAAGCCGGCAGCGGCACCAGCGCAAGCCGCGTCCGCCAGGCAGCCTGCATCGCCACAGGCGGATGCCAAGGCGCCACCAGCCCCGGCAGCCGCACCCGGGCCATCGGCAGCCCAGGCGCCAGCAGCCAGCCCGGCCGCAACGGCCAACGCACAGCCCAGTCGCGCACCCGCTGCCGAGGCGCAGGCCGGGGCCGCTCCGCGCGAGTCCGACATGCTGGCGGAACACCGCCCGGCTGCTGCCAGGGAAAGCGCGCCCGCCGCGGCAGGCTCGCTTTCCGCCGGGGCGCCACCTGCTGCCGCGCCGGTGATTCGAGCGCCGGCACCGATGGCATCGATGGCACCCATGCCGCCGATGGCGTCCGTCGCGCCTCCGGCCCCGGTCGCGCCTATCGCGCCGCCGGCGCCGGCTCCCGCCATCGAACCACCGCGCTTTGCGCTGCGAGCCAGCCCGGCACCGCAGGCCGAGACGGCGCGCGCACCTGCGGCCAGGGGACAAAAACTGGCGGCATGGACGATGAGCCTGCGGGAAGAACCTCAGTTGGCAGTAGAGCGCCTGATGTCGGATGCGCCAGGCACCGGATCGGCCGCCGGCGCGCCGCTTGCGCTGCGCATCACAGCGGCGGCACCCGCAAGCCCAGAGGTCCGGGCCTGGGTCGAACGGCTATGGCAAGCCGTGCCGGCCGAACGCCGCCCGCCGCTGCCTTACGCGGTACAGGCTGACAGCACGCTGCCCCCAGCCACCGTGCGCATCGAGCGGCAGACCGATAACGCGCCTTGACGGGCAACGCCGCGCGGCGGGCCACGCCACCTGCCACCTTCAGCAAAGGGAGTCAGGCCTGCGCCGCCTCGCCAAGGCCACCGCCCAGCGAGGTGATCACGGCCATCAACTGTTCTCTCAGCCAGCGATTGGCCCCATCGTTCTCGCCGCCCGCGTGCCAGTAAAGGTGCAACTCCAGTGAGGGCACCTTGAAGGGCAGCGACAGCAGCCGGTTGGCATAGGGTTCGTTGGCGATGCGCGCGTAGCGCAGCGGCAGCGTGGCCAGCAGGTCGGTGCAACTCACCACGCGGCAAGCCGCGGCGTAGTGCTGGCAGCGCAGCCGCACCCGGCGCGTCAATCCCATCCGGTGCAGCGCCTGGTCCTCCAGGCCGGCACCACGCCGGCGCGAAGACACATGCACGTGCTCGGCGGCCAGGTAGCGGTCCAGCGTCAGTTCCTTCTTCACCAGCGGATGATCGCGGCGGGCCAGCACCACCATCGGGTCGGCCATGAAGGGCGCGTGGTGGATCGCGGGCGACACCGGCAGCAGGATATCGATGGCGGCGTCGAGCGTGCCGGCCAGCAGTTCGGACTCCATCTCGCGCCGGTCGAAGCGGATCGCCGCGATTTCCACCTGCGGCGCGACTGCGGTCACCCGCGCCATCAGAGGCGGCAGCAGGGTCGACTCCAATGCATCGCGCATGCCGATGGTGAATCGCCGCACGGTGGCCGCCGGATCGAAATGCGGCGTATCTTGCAGGGTACGCGCGAACGATTGCAGCGCGGTGCGCACCTCGGCGGCCAGCGAGCGCGCCAGCGGCGTGGGCGCCATGCCCTGCCCGCGCCGCTCGAACAGCGGATCGTCGAACAGGTTGCGCAAGCGCCCCAGCGCATGGCTGACCGCGGGCTGGGTCAGGTTAAGCTGGCGCGCGGCGGCCGTGATGCTGCCTTCGCTATAGATAGCGTCGAACACCACGAAGAGATTCAGGTCGATCCGGGATAGCTGCATGGCAGCCATTCTGGCATGGAATGCACCGCGTTGATACTGGCAAATCCAGAAAATTCATTTTTCTAATTACCTGGATTACGGTACAGTCCTCCTCAGTCGGCGCGAACCGCGTCCGCCGGTGCCGGAAACGGCGCGCAGCAACCCGCTGCGGCCCCACCGGAAACCGGCCTCATTCTGAGGTGGAGGAGACAACATGCAATTCGAGTACACGCCCAAGGTCAAGGAAATGCAGGCCCGCCTGCTGGCCTTCTTCGACAAGCACATCTATCCGAACGAAAAGCGCTTCTACGCGGAGATCCAGGCCAACCGCCAGGCCGGCAACGCCTGGGTGCCGACCAAGGTGATCGAGGAACTCAAGCCGCTGGCCCGCGAAGCCGGCCTGTGGAACCTGTTCCTGCCCCACTCCAAGCGCGCCCCGGAAGGCCTGTCCAATCTCGAATACGCGCCGCTGTGCGAAATCATGGGCCGGGTGCCCTGGTCGGCCGAAGTCTTCAACTGCGCCGCGCCCGACACCGGCAACATGGAAACGCTGGAGCGCTACGCTTCGGAGGCACTCAAGGACAAGTGGCTGGAACCGCTGCTGCGCGGCGAGATCCGCTCGGCCTTCCTGATGACCGAGCCGGCCGTGGCCTCGTCGGACGCGACCAATATCTGCTGCAGCATCCGCCGCGACGGCGACGATTACGTGATCAACGGCACCAAGTGGTGGTCGTCGGGCGCAGGCGACCCCCGCTGCCACGTCTACATTGTGATGGGCAAGACCGATCCGGAGGCGGGCCGCCATGAGCAGCAATCGATGATCGTGGTGCCGGCCGATACGCCGGGCATCACCATCAAGCGCTTCCTGCCGGTGTTCGGCTACGACGACGCGCCGCACGGCCACATGGAAATCGAACTGAAGGACGTGCGCGTGCCGGCCGCCAACATCCTGCTGGGCGAAGGCCGCGGTTTCGAGATCGCCCAGGGCCGTCTCGGCCCGGGCCGCATCCACCACTGCATGCGCAGCATCGGCGTGGCCGAGCGTGCGCTGGAACTGCTGTGCAAGCGCGCCCTGTCGCGCGTCGCCTTCGGCAAGCCGGTGGCCGCCCAGGGCGTGACGCGCGAGCGCATCGCCGAAGCCCGCTGCGAGATCGAAATGGCTCGCCTGCTGACGCTCAAGGCCGCCTACATGATGGACACCGCGGGCAACAAGGTGGCCAAGGCCGAGATCGCCATGATCAAGGTAGTGGCGCCGAACATGGCGCTGAAGGTGATCGACTGGGCCATCCAGGTGCACGGCGCCGCCGGTGTCTCGGACGATTTCCCGCTGGCGACGTGGTGGGCGCACCAGCGTACCCTGCGCCTGGCCGACGGCCCGGACGAGGTGCACCGCAATGCCATCGCCAAGCTGGAACTGGCCAAGCACATGGGTGTGAGTTCGGACGAAATCAACATGCCGGTCACGCGCGGTTTCTAAGCCGCAACCCGTACCGTTGCCGGCCCTGCCGGCAACATGGAAAACGCGCAGCCTGTCTGCGCGTTTTTTTCTTCTGTGCTTAAATCGCGCGGGTCACCACGTGCCACGTCAGTGGTTGACGTGGCGGTCACCCCCCTTCGCAGCCAGGAGCCCCATCCGATGATCGACGTCTACAGCTGGCCTACGCCCAACGGCCACAAGGTTCACATCATGCTCGAGGAGTGCGGCCTCGAGTACAAGGTCCACCCCATCAATATCGGCGCCGGCGACCAGTTCGAGGCCGACTTCCTCAAGATCAGCCCGAACAACAAGATCCCGGCCATCGTTGATCCCGACGGTCCCGACGGCCAGCCCATCTCGCTGTTCGAGTCGGGCGCCATCCTGCTGTACCTGGCCGGCAAGACCGGCAAGTTCCTGCCCGAAGATGTGCGCGGCAAGTACGAAGCGCTGCAATGGCTGATGTTCCAGATGGGCGGCGTGGGCCCGATGCTGGGCCAGGCGCACCATTTCCGCATGTACGCGCCCGAGAAGATCGAATACGCCATCAATCGCTACACCAACGAGGCCCGCCGGCTCTATGGCGTCATCGACAAGCAATTGTCGGAGCATGCCTGGCTGGCGGGCGATGCGTACTCCGTGGCCGACATCGCCACCTTCCCCTGGCTGCGCAGCTGGCAGAACCAGGGCGTGGAAATGGACGACTACCCGCACCTCAAGCGCTGGTTCAACGAAATCGCCGAGCGCCCGGCGGTCAAGCGCGGGGTGGAAGTACTGGCCATGGAGCGCAAACCCATCCGCGATGAGAAGGCGCGGGAAGTCCTCTTCGGCGCCACGCAATACCAGCGCCGCTGAGCATCCGCCGGAAGCGGCCCAGGGGACCGCGCACGCGGGGCGTCAATGCAGACAGACGGACCGCATTGCGGACTCGCCCACCACATGTGCCGGCGCCTGCAGGCAGCACAGCAGGCTCGCCACGGGATGGAGCGCATCGATCCGGTACGCTTCATCGGGATCCGGCGCGAAGACCATGCCGGGCTGCAGGTAGGCCACCTCGCGCTCGGCATGCGGCCAGGGCGAATGCCACTGCAGGCACAGCGTCCCCTCATGGCAGGCCGCCCAGTTCAGCCCGACCGCGCGCAGGCGCATCGCCCATTCCGGCTCGCCCTCCCCCAGCGAGACAAAGGCCGCGTTGACCCGCAACACGCCAGGCGCGGAACGCGACTGGCCTTCGGCCATCCCTGGCGCGAAGCGTCCCGAGCGCACCGACGCGCCGCTCACCTCGATCGTCTCGGCGCCGGGCGTAGCCCGCCAGCGCTCCGCCTGGCCCGTGGCAAACGCATCGTAGCTGCTGGTGATACCCGCCCCCACCAGCCCGACGGCATTGGGATCCAGGATGGCGCGGATCATGACGGCATCCTGCAGCACCGCCAGGTCCAGTCGCTCGGCCTGACGCAGCGCGTACAAGCCGCCGGCTGACAACAGCACGGGGGCGCCGCCCACCGGCGTCAGCTTGATGGTGCCGTACAGGCAGGCCCACCACTCGGCACGGGCGGCGACGATGCCTGACTGCATCGCGCCCTCCGGCAGGAAGATGTAGTCGCCGCTGCTGCCCAGCCCGGCGGCCTCCGGCACCACCCTCACCTGCAGACCGACGCGCAACTGCGAAGCGCTTCCGCCCGTCAGTATTTCGCCGCGCATCTGCGCGTCGAACAACGAAAAAATACGCATGGCACTTCCTTCTCCGCGTAGTGGAAAAATGCAGCGCCGCGCTTCCCCGTGGGTTGGAGTCCCCGATGTCCTGATGCCCCAGGCTTTGGTTGCCTGGTTTCTTGGTTTTCTGGGTTTCTGGTTTTCTGGTCTTGCCGCTGCCTTGCCGCCCGGTATCGGCTCGCACAGGTGCCCGGCTGCGTTCGTAACACTCGGAAAAGCTTTTACCGAGCACTCGCGGGCATCATCCAGAGGTTTTCCGGACGCATGCCGCCTGCAGCAGGGGCCAACGCTTTCGCCAATGGCAACCGCGACAAAAAACAGCCGGAACATCTTCAAACGAAGGGCGAAACCGCACGTTCCAGCCCATCGACCATGCCGGCACGCCAAGTGTCGCGCCCAGTAACCTATAGTGCGTCCTACTATAAAGCGTCGCCACAAAGAGGTCAATAACTTAGCCTCGATCCGTTCTCCATTACGCATAGAGCCATGGTCGGTGATCCTCTCAAGCTGTTTGGACTGCACCTTGCGGAGTTGCGCAAACAGCGTGGCTGGTCGCAGGAGAAGCTTGCTCTCGAAAGCGGAATGGCGCGCTCCTACCTGAGCGGTATCGAGCGCGGGATGCGCAACGTTTCCCTGATCAATATCTGCGCGCTGGCAGGCACGCTCGGCGTAAGCGCCAGCGAAATGCTCAACTTCAGCAGCGGTGAGGGCCAGAGCGGCGCCCTCGTGCTGGAGCAGAAGTGCGCCGAGTTCAATATCACGCCGGCGCAACGTGTCACCGTGCGCCATATGGCACTGATGACCGACTCCGAGCAGGATGTGATCGCATCGGTGGCGCGCACAATCGCCGTCCGGGCTATGCAGCAGACCTAGCGGCCCGGCGCCCTGAGCGCCCCGGGCCGCGCACGGCAGCCAGGCTCAGCAGGCGGCGGCCGGCGCATCCACTGCCAGCAGTTCGGCAAAGCGTGCCGCGTCGAGGTTGGCCCCGCACACGATCAGCGCCACCCGCTTCCCCGCCAGGGTTTCGCGCAGCGGCCCCAGCAACGCCGCGGTAGACACCGCCGTAGCCGGCTCCGTGGCCAGCTTCATGTCGCGGTAGAGGATGCGCATGGCGTCACGTATCGCCGCGTCGGATACCCGCACCATGCCGTCGACAAACTGACGGCACACACCGTAGCTGTAATCGAGCGCATACGGCGCGCCCAGGCTGTCGGCAATTGTCCTGACGCGCTCCAGGGCCTGCGGCCGCCCGGCCTCGAAGCTGCGGTTCATGGCATCGGCGCCATCCGGCTCGGCGCCATAGACCCGGCAGGCCGGATTGATCTGCTTGACCGCCGCGGCGATGCCGCCGCACAGCCCGCCGCCGCCCACCGGCACCACCACCGCATCCAGCCCGCTCACCTGGCGCATCAGTTCCAGCCCCACGGTTGCGGTGCCCTGTGCGATCAGCGGGCCGTCGTACGGGTGCACCATGGTGCGCCCCTCCTGCTCGACCAGTTGCAGCGCGCGGTCGAAGGCCGCGTGTACGTCCGGTAACAACAGCACCTCGGCCCCGGCCTCGCGGCAGGCGGCTATGCGCGCCGGACTGGCGCTGGCCGGCATCGCCAGCTTGGCGCCGACGCCAGCCACCTTTGCCGCATGGGCTACCGCCATGGCATGGTTACCCGCACTGGCCGCCACCACGCCACGCGCGCGCGTGGCGCCGTCCATGCGCTCGATACTGTTGAGCGCGCCGCGCAGCTTGAAGGTGCCGGTGATCTGGAACAGTTCCAGCTTGAGCCATACCTCGGTGGCGGGATCGAGCTGCTGCATGGCGCCGGTCTGCCAGCGCCACACGGGCGTCTCCAGCACCTTGCCCTGGAGCCGGCGCGCGGTCTCCTGGATGTCAGGCAGGCTGGGATAGCGGGCGTGCGCGCGCAGGTCGGAAAGATCGGACATCGGGTGTTCTCCATCGAATCGGTTGGTCGCGTGCAGGCCCCATGGCCGTGCACGGCAAGGGAGGGACCACGGGCCACCGAGCACCAGCCAAAGCCGCAGCTCAGCGACCCCGGATAATTCGAATAATGGAGAACGAGAAGGAGGAGGACAGGCAGGACGTGGGCTGCCCGGCGCCCGCGCATGCAGCGGCGCCACCGGTAGCGGTGTCGCGGCAATGCGAAGAAGGGGCGGGCGATGTCGACGTCATGGACCGGCCAGTATGCCACAAGCGCTGGCCACCGCAAACACGGAGCAGGGCCGTGCTTACATGCGGTACGCGCCGTCGTCGAAGACGCGATTGCGGCGGCCGCGCGTTACACGCCCAGCATGCCCTGGCGCTCGATAAAGGCGATCACCTGGTCCAGCCCCTGCCCCGACTTCACGCTGCCCATCACGAACGGGCGTACGCCGCGCATCTTGCGCGCATCGCTTTCCATGATGTCCAGGTTGGCGCCCACATAGGGGGCCAGGTCGGTCTTGTTGATCACCAGCAGGTCCGACTTGGTGATGCCGGGGCCGCCCTTGCGCGGGATCTTCTCGCCGCCGGCCACGTCGATCACGTAGATGGTCAGGTCCGACAACTCCGGGCTGAAGGTGGCGGCAAGATTGTCGCCGCCGGACTCGATGAAGACGATATCGGCATCGGGAAACTTCGCCAGCATGCGGTCGACCGCCTCCAGGTTGATCGAGGCATCTTCGCGGATCGCGGTATGCGGGCAGCCGCCCGTTTCCACGCCCATAATGCGCTCGGCCGGCAAGGCGCCGGAGATGGTGAGCAGCCGCTGGTCTTCCTTGGTGTAGATATCGTTGGTGATGGCGACCAGGTCATAGCGCTCGCGCATGGCCTTGCACAGCATCTCCAGCAAGGTGGTCTTGCCGGAACCGACGGGACCGCCCACGCCGACGCGCAGCGGGGGATTCTTCTTGGTACGGGCCTGGGTCATGATGAGAGTCTTGTCCTGGTAATCGTCTGGTTGCCGCCGTGGCCCGCTCAGGAACGGAACAGCCGGGAGTATTGCGTTTCGTGCCGCGCGGACAGCAGGCCCAGCATCGGGGAAAAAGTAGACAGCATTGGCGGCTCGGCATCGGCGCGGCGCACCGCCTCGTCGACGGTTGCGAGCACCGCGGGATGCAGCCGGCGCAGGATGTGCTGCCCCGCCACCTGGCCCAGCGGCACCGCCTTGAGGGCGGCGGACACCTGGTTCTCGGCCCAGCTGAAGCAATAGGCCGTCAGCCCGTCGCGCTCGCCCACGTCCAGCGCCACGCAAGCCGCGGCGAAGGCGGTCGGCAGGCATACCGGCGACAGCACCGCGAGCTGCGCGCGCAACGCGGCATCGCCCCACTCCATCTGCGCCACCAGCCGGGCCAGCGACCAGCCCATCTGCTCGGTCTCCAGCCGCAGCTCCGCGCTCTCGCGCGTGGCGTGGAACCAGTTGTTCCATTCCGCCAAGCGCGTCGCGTCCAGCGTGCGCCAATGGCGATGAAGCAGCAGCCACACCGGTGCTTCGCACTGCGACTGCACATCCAGCAGGTTGCTGCGCACCCATTGCTCCGCGCTGCCGGCATCGCGCACGATGCCGCAGTCGATGGCCGCCTCCAGCCCTTGCGAATAGCTGAAGCCGCCGATCGGCAGCGCGGGGGAGGCCAGGTGCAGCAGGGAGATGAGTTGGGAGAGTTGGGTCAGTTGGGTCATGGAACGACTGCGCGCCGAAGGTCAGTGCTTGTGCCCGCAATGCTCGTCATGGACATGCGGCGCAAGATCGTGGTCGTGCTTATGACCATGTTCATGGCTGTGCGCATGCCCGTGGTCATGCCCATGCTCATGCTCATGCCCGTGATGCTCATGAAACACCGCCTGCGCCGCGGCGTAGTCCTCGGCGAAGGTGGCATCGTGACCGTGCTTGTGCCCGCCGCCGTAGGCGCCCGCTTCCGGCTCGAACGGCAGCTCGGCGCGTTCGGCCCGCACGCCAAGCCGTGCCAGCATGTCCGCCAGCACCGGGTCGTACTCCAGCCGCAGGTAGTCGCGCCCCACTTCCACCGGCGTGTGCCGGTTGCCCAGGTGATAGGCCGCGCGCATCAGCGCCTGCGGATCACTGGCGCCCACCTGCAGCACGGACTCCGGCGCGGCGAGCACCTCGACGAAGACACCGCTCTCGGTGACCAGCAGATCGCCGCCGCGCAGCACGGTGCCACGCGGCAGAAACAAGGCGACTTCCTCGCCGCTATCGAGGGTGGCGCGCAGGCGGCTCTTGCTGCGCTCGGCGAAAGGCAGCACCAGCTTGGGCGCGCGGCGCACCAGCACGGCGGCGATGCCGTGCGGGGTGCTGAGGTGTTTATCGATCTTTTGCAAAGGGGGCCTTCAAAAGAGGAAATAGCGCTGCGCCATCGGCAGTACGGTAGCCGGCTCGCAGATCAGCAACTGGCCGTCGGCCACCACCTGGTACGTCTCGGGATCCACCGTGACGTTCGGCTGCCAGTCATTGTGCACCATGTCGCGCTTGCTGACGGTGCGCGTACCGCGTACCGCCGAAAGCACCTTCTCCAGTCCGTAGCGGCCGCCCACATCGGCAGCCAGCGCGGCCTGCGAGACAAAGGTCAGCGAAGACTTGTGCAGGGCCCGGCCGGCAGCGGCGAACATTGGCCGGTAGTGCACCGGCTGCGGCGTCGGGATCGATGCATTGGGATCTCCCATGGCTGCCGCGGCGATCATCCCGCCCTTGAGGATCAGGCTCGGCTTGACGCCGAAGAAGGCCGGCTTCCACAGCACGAGGTCGGCCCACTTCCCCACCTCGATCGAGCCCACCTCATGCGCGATGCCGTGCGTGAGCGCGGGGTTGATGGTGTACTTGGCGATGTAGCGCCTGACGCGGAAGTTGTCATGCCCGCCGCGCGCATCGCCGGGATCGCCGGGCAGCTTGCCGCGCTGTGCGGCCATCTTGTGCGCGGTCTGCCAGGTGCGGATGATGACCTCGCCAACCCGGCCCATGGCCTGCGAGTCGCTGGAGATCATCGAGAAGGCGCCGAGATCATGCAGGATGTCCTCGGCGGCAATCGTCTCGCGGCGGATGCGGCTTTCCGCGAAAGCGATGTCCTCGGCGATCGACGGGTCCAGGTGATGGCACACCATCAGCATGTCGAGGTGTTCGTCGAGCGTGTTGACGGTGTAGGGCCGCGTCGGGTTGGTCGACGACGGCAATACGTTGGGCTCGCCGCACACCTTGATGATGTCGGGTGCGTGGCCGCCGCCCGCGCCTTCGGTGTGGTACGTGTGAATGGTGCGGCCCTTGAACGCAGCCACGGTAGCCTCGACGAAACCGGCCTCGTTGAGCGTATCGGTATGAATCGCCACCTGCGTATCGGTGGCATCCGCCACGCCCAGGCAGGTGTCGATCGCTGCCGGCGTGGTGCCCCAGTCTTCATGCAGCTTGAGCCCGATGGCGCCGGCCTCGACCTGCTCCATCAGCGGCCCCGGCTGGCTGGCGTTGCCCTTGCCGAGCAGGCCGATATTCATCGGATAGGCTTCGACCGCCTGCAGCATGCGCTCCATGAACCAGGGGCCAGGCGTGACGGTGGTGGCAAACGTACCCGTCGCAGGGCCGGTGCCGCCGCCGATCATCGTGGTGACGCCGCTCATCAGCGCTTCTTCGATCTGCTGCGGGCAGATGAAGTGGATATGGCTGTCGATGCCGCCGGCGGTGACGATCATGCCCTCGCCCGCGATCACTTCGGTGCCGGGACCGACGACGATGGTCACGCCGGGCTGGATGTCCGGATTTCCCGCCTTGCCGATCGATGCAATGCGGCCGTCCTTGAGACCGATGTCGGCCTTGACGATGCCCCAGTGATCGACGATCAGCGCATTGGTGATGACGGTGTCGACGCAGTCCTTCGCCATGCGCTGGCTCTGCCCCATGCCGTCGCGGATCACCTTGCCGCCGCCGAATTTCACTTCCTCGCCGTAGATGGTGAAGTCCTTCTCCACCTCGATGATGAGCCCTGTGTCGGCCAGCCGCAGGCGGTCGCCGGTGGTGGGGCCGAACATCTCGGCATAAGCCTGCCTGGAGATTTTCACGCTCATCACAGCGCTCCCATGATCTTGCCGTTGAAGCCGTAGACGATGCGCGCGCCGGCCAGCGCCACCAGTTCCACCGTGCGGCTCTGGCCCGGCTCGAAGCGCACCGCGGTGCCGGCGGCGATATTCAGCCGGAAGCCGCGAGCGGCCTCGCGGTTGAAATCCAGCGCGGGATTGGTCTCGTAGAAATGGAAGTGCGAGCCGACCTGGACCGGACGGTCGCCGGTGTTGGCCACCGTCACGCTCACCGTGGGGCGGCCGGCATTGAGTTCGATCTCGCCCTCTGCGGGCATCAGTTCACCGGGAATCATGCTGGTTTCCTTGTCGAGATCAGGCGACCATCAGGCCGACGCCATAGAGCGCCACGCCGGCGCCCGCCAGCCGTGCCAGCCAACCGGCCTGGCGGCGCAGCGCGCCGCCCAGGCCGATGCCGGCCAGATGCAGCGTCATGGTGGCGACAGCGAAGCCGCCCACATAGGCCGCCACCGCGGGCAACGCGCCCGCCGTGGCCGGCAGCTCGGCGCCGTGCGCGTAGCCATGAAAGACGGCGAAGCCACCGACGATGGCCATGCCCGCCCACGCCGGCAGCCTGGCCCGCAGCGCCACCAGCAAGCCGATCACCAGCAGCGATGCGGCAATCATCGGCTCCACCAGCGGTAGTCCGAGGCCGCTCAGCCCGAGCACCGCGCCGGCCAGCATCAATGCAACGAACACAAAGGGCATGTGCAGCGCCTCGCGGGGCGAGCGCGCACCCAGCGCGCTCCACACGCCCACGCCAGCCATGGCGAGCAAGTGGTCCATGCCGGTGAAGGGATGCAGCAGGCCCGCCCACAGGCTGGCGCCGACCGTGGCGGCATCGTGGCCGGGATGGGCGAAGGCCGCGGCACTGGCAAGCGCCAGCGGGACACCCGCCATGGCGGCCCTGGCGGCGCGCGAGCGATTGGAACGGTTCATGTCTTGACCTCGTGTTTTTGTTCGGTGGTTCGGCAGGCCTGGCGGGCGCAAGCAAAGCGCTCGCCCGTCTCAGACGATCGGATGATGCACAGTGACCAGCTTGGTGCCATCGGGGAAGGTGGCTTCCACCTGGATCTCGGGGATGAGTTCAGCTACCCCCTCCATCACGTCTTCGCGCGTGAGCACCGTAGTGCCTTCGTGCATCAGCTCGGCCACGGTGCGGCCATCGCGCGCGCCTTCCATGATGGCCGCCGTGATCAGGGCCACCGCCTCGGGATAGTTGAGCTTGAGCCCGCGCGCGCGGCGGCGCTCGGCCAGCAGCGCGGCGGTGAAGATCAACAGCTTGTCCTTCTCTCGCGGAGTCAGTTCCATCTTGGTATTCCCGTTGTTTCCTGTCTTGTATGTCCGCTGCGCGACCGGCAAACACCTATGTCGCCCACAGCCTCAGCGGCCTGGCAGCAACGCCGTGGATGGGCTCGCGCAATGCGCTCCATGCGCTCACCATCAGATGCCTGACCGCCTCCATCTGCGCGCCCAGCACGCGCAGCAGCAGCATGGACTGGCCGTCCTGCCCGAACCGCGTCACGCCGGCACGCAGGTCCGGCCCATACGGCAGTTGTTCGGCGAGCGCTTCGGCCAGCTCCTGCGTGGCGCCCTCGCCTACCGCCCACAGCGTGCCCATGACATTGAGGCCATCCAGCCCGGCCACTGCATGCCGCAGTGCGGAGCCGGCATCCAGTTGCGCGCTTTCGATCCACAGCGGGCGCGCGCCGCCATTCACCATGGTCTCCATGGCCAGCGACCCGCGCGCCCACGTTTCGCCGCTGGCCTGGCGGCCCAGCACGACTGCATCCCAGCCGATCGCGCTGGCGCCGGGCGCTACCGTCACAGTGGTGGCAAGGCGCGCGTGTGCGTCGTCGAATACGATGTTTTCCTGCGGCAGCCAGTCCATCCGCGCGCCGGCTTGCAGCGTCAGCGTGACGCGTTGCGCGGCCTCGCGGCCGAGCGACTTGTACCACTTGGTGGCGCCGGGCGTCGCCAGCACCGCATGGGCACCCGCCTCCACCGTCACATCGATCTCCAGGCTGTCGCCGCCGGCCACGCCAGCGGGCGGATGCAGGATCACCACATGGCAGATCGCTCCCCCTGCGCCCTCGGGATAGAGTGGTTTTTGCACCAGCAAGGGTCCCCGGTGGCGGCGCTCGGCCAGCACGCTGCGTTCGCCGCGCGCGGCGAACCGCAGGCGCAGGGAGGCCTCCCATGCGGGCGGCACGGCAAGGGTCGAAGGAAAGTCTGGATGACGCATGGGCGATGGAAAGGCGGACGCTGCCGGTGATGCGTGGCGCGCTCGATGCGGGCATCATAGCGCGGGGTTGGTGCGGCTGGAAGTGGTATGGGCGGAGCATGGCATGTGGCAGATTGGAGTGCTCCTGGCTACTGCTCGCGCCAGCCCGCTCCCCCGCGAGCGGGAGAGCGGAGCACGCCAGAGGAACGCCAACCCGGCGGCGCTTCCTGTTCAGCCACGCCGCTCTCGCCGGACAAACCCGCGACCACGCTTACACCGCGATCAGCTCCCGCACTCCCTCCTCTTCCATCCTTGCCCCTTCCCCTCTCGCCACCACCTCGCCGCGGCTCATCACGACATAGTGATCCGCCAGATGCCGGGCAAACTCGTAATACTGCTCCACCAGCAGCACCGTCATGCCGAACTCGTCCACCAGCAGCCGCAGCGCGCGGCCGATGTCCTGGATGATGGAAGGCTGGATGCCCTCGGTCGGCTCGTCCAGGATCAGCAGTTCCGGCTCGCTCATCAGCGCGCGGCCGATGGCCAGTTGCTGCTGCTGGCCACCCGAGAGATCGCCGCCCCGGCGCTGGCGCATGCTGCGCAACACCGGGAACAACTGGTAGATCCGGTCAGGCACACCGGCCGGGCGCTTCAGGCTGGCGGCGCCGATCAGCAGGTTCTCCTCCACCGTCAGGCGCGGGAAGATTTCGCGGCCCTGCGGCACGTAGGCGAGCCCGGATGCCACGCGCTCGTACGGCGGCTTCTTTTCCAGCGCGTGGCCCGCCCAGCTGATGCTGCCGCTCCGGGTAGGCACCACGCCCATCAGGCATTTGAGCAGGGTGCTCTTGCCCACGCCGTTACGGCCCAGCAAGGTCGTCAGCTTGCCTTGCGGCACCTCGAAGGTGACGTTGCGCAGGATGTGGCTGCCGCCGTAGAACTGGTTGAGTGCATTGACCTGCAACATGGTTTGGTTCCCTTTATCTACGCGTGCGCGCTTACCGGCCCAGATAGGATTCGATCACGCGCTCCTCGCGCTTGACGGCGTCGAGCGTGCCTTCGGCCAGCACGCTGCCTTCTGCCAGCACCGTGACCTTGCCGTCATCGCCGGCCAGCGCCGCGACAAATTCCATATCGTGCTCCACCACCATCATCGAGCAGGTGCCGCGCAGGCTGTTCAGCAACTGGGCCAGTTGCATGGTTTCTTCATCGGTCATGCCGGCCACCGGCTCGTCGAGCAACAGCAACTGCGGCTGCTGCATCAGCAGCATGCCGATCTCCAGCCGCTGCTTCTGCCCGTGCGACAGCAAACCGGCCGGGCGATACGCTTCATCTTCCAGCCCCGTCAACGCCAGCGTTTCCTCGATGCGGCGATGCCCTTGCGCACCCAGGCGCGCCCGCAAGGAAGAGAACCAGCGCTTGTCGCCCTTCATCGCCAGCTCCAGGTTCTCCCACACCTCGTGCTGCTCGAACACGGTGGGCTTCTGGAACTTGCGGCCAATCCCGGTCTGCGCGATCCTGGGCTCGGTCATGCGCATCAGGTCGATGCTTTGCCCGAGGAAGACGCGGCCGCTCACATTGGCATTGCGCGGCCCGGTCTTGCCGGTGATCACGTCCATCATCGTGGTCTTTCCCGCGCCATTGGGACCGATCACGCAGCGCAGTTCGCCGTGGTCGATCGACAGCGTAAGCTGGTTGAGCGCTCGGAAGCCATCGAACTGCACCGTCACGTCTTCCAGGTATAGGATGGGACCGTGCGAGACATCGATGACGCCGGGCTCCAGCACGCGGCCGAGACCGGTGGTGCCCCCGCTTTCCGCCTGCTGCGCTCCGAGTGCGGCGTTCATGCTTCACCTCCGCTGCGGGTAACGTTGGCCGGCGCGCCGGCCGATGTGCCGTGCGCCACCGGGGTCCGGGCACGCATGCCGCGCACGCGCTTGATCAGGCCGATCACGCCGTCCGGCAGGTACAGCGTGACCAGCACGAACATCGCGCCCAGCAGGAACAGCCAGTATTCGGCGAAATAGGCCGTGAACATGGTCTTGGCGCCGTTGACGAGGAAGGCGCCGATGATCGGGCCGATCAGCGTGCCGCGTCCGCCCACGGCCACCCACACCGCCATCTCGATGGAGTTGGCCGGCGACATCTCGCCCGGGTTGATGATGCCCACCTGCGGCACGTAGAGCGCGCCGGCAATGCCGCATAGCACCGCCGAGAACGTCCACACGAAGAGCTTGTAGCCAAGCGGGTTGTAGCCGGAGAACATCACGCGCATCTCCGCATCGCGCACCGCCGTCACCACGCGGCCGAGCTTGGAGGTGACGATGTAGCGGCAGGCGATAAAGCCGGCCAGCAAGGCAAAGAATGTCAGCACGAACAGCGCGGTACGGGTTTCAGGCGCGGCCACGGCAAAACCGGCGATGCGCTTGAAATCGGTGAAGCCGTTGTTGCCGCCGAAGCCGGTCTCGTTGCGGAAGAACAGCAGCATCGCGGCATAGGTCATGGCCTGCGTGATGATGGACAGGTACACGCCCTTGATGCGCGAGCGGAAGGCGAAGAAGCCGAACAGCCACGCCAGCACGCCGGGCACCAGCACCACCAGCAGCATGGCGTAGCCAAGATGTTCGGTGCCATGCCAGAACCACGGCAATTCCTTCCAGTCGAGGAAGACCATGAAGTCCGGCAGGTCGCTCTTGTAGACGCCTTCGCGGCCGATGGCGCGCATCAGGTACATGCCCATGGCATAGCCGCCGAGCGCGAAGAACAGCCCGTGGCCCAGGCTGAGGATGCCGCAGTAGCCCCACACCAGGTCCAGCGCGATCGCTGCCAGCGCAAAGCACATGATCTTGCCGATCAGCGTCAGCGCGTAGGCCGACAGATGCATCGGATGGCCTTCGGGCAGCAGCAGCGCGCACACCGGCACGCCGATGCCCACCAGCAGCGCGATCGCCAGCAGCGCCGCCCAGCTGCGGCCCGAGAACAGAGGCTGGCGTTCCGGCACCGCCAGCCGGAATCCGGTCGCGGATTGTTTCGATATTGACGTCTGCATCATGCCTCCGCGCTGCGCCCTTTGAGCGCGAACAGTCCTTGCGGGCGCTTCTGGATGAAGAGCACGATCAGCACCAGGACAAAGATCTTGGCCAGCACCGCGCCGTAGAACGGCTCGATGAACTTGTTGATAAGGCCCAGCCCGAAGGCGCCGATGATGGTGCCCGCCAGTTGCCCCACGCCGCCCAGCACCACCACCATGAAGGAATCGATGATGTAGGCTTGCCCAAGGTCGGGCCCCACATTGCCGATCTGCGACAAGGCGCAGCCACCGAGCCCGGCAATGCCCGCGCCGAAAGCGAAGGCGTAGCTATCCACCTTCCAGGTGCGCACGCCCACGCACGCCGCCATGGTGCGGTTCTGCGTGGTGGCGCGCACGAACAGGCCCAGGCGGGTGCGGTTGAGCACGGCCCATGCCACCGCCACCACCGCCAGCGCGAACACGATGATGATCATGCGGTTGTAGGGCAGCACCATGCCCGGCAGCCATTCGATGCCACCGCTCATCCAGGAGGGATTGGCCACTTCCACGTTCTGCGCGCCGAACAGCGTGCGCACCGCCTGCATCAGCAGCAGGCTCACGCCAAACGTCGCCAGCAGCGTTTCCAGCGGACGGCCATAGAGATGGCGCAGCACCAGCCGCTCCAGCACGAAGCCAACCACGGCCGATGCCAGGAACGATGCGGGCAGCGCAAACAGCAGGTACCAGTCGAAGGCACCGGCAAAATGCGCGCGGAATACGCCTTGCACCAAATACGTGGCGTACGCGCCGATCATCAGGAATTCGCCGTGCGCCATATTGATGACGCCGATCAGGCCATAGGTGATGGCCAGCCCCAGCGCGGCCAGCAGCAGCACGCTGCCCAGGCTCAGGCCGGCGAAGAGGTTGCCGATGAGTTCGGCGCGGCGCTGGTCGCCACGCAGGACGTCGAGCGCCTGCTGGGCGGCGCCACGCAGTTCGGCGTCGGGCTCGCGGTATTTGCCGGCTTCGTCGCGCTCCAGCAGTGGCTGCAGCTTCTGCCGGCTTTGCGGATTGCTGTCGCGGCCAAGAATACGGATGGCTTCCAGCCGCTCGTCGCGATTGCCTTCGGCCAGCACGATATTGGCCCAGATCACATCGAGCTTGGCGCGCAGGCCGGCATCGGCCTCGGCCTTGCGCGCGGCTTCCACCACCGGGCGCGAGGCGCTGCCGGGCTGGTCCAGCAGCGTGTTGACGGCCTGCGTGCGCACCGCCGCATCGGGCGATTGCAGCAGCGTGCTGCTGGCGGCACTGTCCACCATCGCGCGCAGGCTGTTGTTGAGGGTCAGCGCCTCAAGCACATCGGGCTTGACCGCGACCGGCTTGCCGCTGATGGCGTCCACCAGCTTGTCGCCATCCTGGCGCACCATGCCGACACCGGGCGCGTATTGCAGCGTATCGTCCTGCAGCGCCTTGAGAATGGGACCCGCCTCCGCCACCGGCGCCTTGGTGAGCGCGGTGATGGCGGCAGTCTTGGCATCGAAGTCGTCTTCGGCCAGTGGCTTCAGGTCAGCCTGCGTCAGCGGCGCGGCCCACAGCGGGCACGCGGCGAGCAGCAGCAACGCCGCCAGCATGGCGCGCAACCGTGAAGCGAAAGAGAACGATAAGGGTCGGTGCATGAGGTTTGCGATCGCGCGCAGGAAGCGCGCGACCACCTTGGTCGGCGTGACGGGTTTTGCTTTGCGCCGCGGCCCTGAAGCGGCCCGCGGCAGTGAAACAAAGTTGGTTTGCTCCCCTCTCCCGCGGGCGGGGAGCAAACACCGGACAGCTTGCGGGCGCAGTCTTCTCAACGCAGGCCCGCCTGCCGTCTTACATCACCTTGTCCGGCTTGGCTTCGTTACCCGCGATGAACGGGCTCCACGGCTGCGCGCGCACGGCCTTCGGCGTCTTCCACACCACCGTGAACTGGCCATCGCCCTTGACCTCGCCGATCATCACCGGCTTGTACAGATGATGGTTCTCGCCCATGGTCAGGGTGAAGCCGTCCGGCGCCTTGAAGGTCTGGCCATACATCGCGGCGCGTACCTTGTCGGTATCGGTGGTGCCGGCCTTCTTCACCGCTTGCGCCCACATATGGATGCCCACGTAGGTGGCTTCCATCGGGTCGTTCGTCACGCGCTTGTCGCCGCCCGGCAGGTTGTTGGCCTTGACCCATGCCGCCCATTGCTTCTTGAAGGCTTCGTTTTCCGGGTTCTTGACCGACATGAAGTAGTTCCATGCGGCCAGGTGGCCCACCAGCGGCTTGGTGTCGATGCCGCGCAGCTCTTCCTCGCCGACGGAGAACGCCACCACCGGCACATCCTTGGCCTTCAGGCCGGCGTTACCCAGTTCCTTGTAGAAAGGCACGTTGGAGTCGCCGTTGATGGTGGAGATCACCGCGGTCTTGCCGCCTTGCGAGAACTTCTTGATATTGGCGACGATGGTCTGGTAATCGCTGTGGCCAAACGGCGTGTAGACCTCTTCGATATCCTTGTCCGCCACGCCCTTGCTCTTCAGGAAGGCGCGCAGGATCTTGTTGGTGGTTCGCGGGTAGACGTAGTCGGTGCCCAGCAGGAAGAAGCGCTTGGCGCCGCCGCCTTCCTTGCTCATCAGGTACTCCACGGCGGGAATGGCCTGCTGGTTGGGTGCGGCGCCGGTATAGAAGACGTTCTTGGACATCTCCTCGCCTTCATACTGCACCGGGTAGAACAGCAGCGAGTTCAGCTCTTCATAGACGGGCAGCACCGACTTGCGCGAAACCGAGGTCCAGCAGCCGAAGGTGACGGCCACCTTGTCCTTGGTGACCAGCTGGCGCGCCTTCTCGGCGAACAACGGCCAGTTGGAAGCGGGATCGACCACGACCGGCTCAAGCTTGCGGCCAAGCACGCCGCCGCTCTTGTTGATCTCATCGATGGTCATCAATGCCACGTCCTTGAGCGAAGTCTCGGAAATGGCCATGGTGCCGGACAGCGAATGCAGGATACCGACCTTGATCGGTTCCTTGGACTGCGCCAATGCCAGCGGGCTGACACCTGCCGTTGCGAAGAATGCCGCGGCGGCTACCGCCGACAGCTTCAGCATGTCACGTCTTTTCATTGCAGCTCCCAGATTGTCGTGTTGGATAAGGAACAACGCACCCCGGGTACACCTTCTGCAACTAGCATGCCATGGCATACAAGCTTGTATACATGGCTGCACACACCGCCTGGCGAGCCTCCGGCGGCGGCCACGCGCAATGCCGCACCACGATAGTGCGGATACGTCACGCACCAAGCCAGTGCGGCGTCAGCGCCTGAATCAGATTGGGGCATCTGCCGGCGCGCATGCTGCAGCGTGACTTGCCCGAATCCGGAATCGGCTCTATGGTGGCCGTTCGCTTGCGCGCCATGCCCTTGCCGCATATTGCGCAGACAAGCAGAAAACAGCACGACGGAGACAACCCATTGAACGCGTCAGCGGCGCCAGGGAACCAGATCGTCATCATCGGCGCGGGTGTGGCCGGCATGTGCACGGGCATCCGGCTCAGGCAAGCCGGCATCGATACCTTCGTCGTCTTCGGGAATGCCGGCACGGTGGGCGGCAGCTGGCGCGACAGCACCGGTCCGGGCCGCGGCTGCGACATTCCCCCCCGCCTGCACCGCTTCTCCTTCGCACCAAAGCCTGGACTGGTCCAGCGCAGACTTGCCACAGTCGGAAATCCCCGAGCGCTTCGGCCCGCTCGGGCACGTCCGCTACGGCACTGATCGCGCAGCACCTGGATTGAACGGAACCATCAAGCGGGCTTTTTGAACATCCCATCGCAACCAGCAACGCCTCCAGGCAAACCGATGACCACACTTCCGTCATACCAGCCACGCAGCGCCTGGGCCATGGCCTCGATGCTGACCTGGCTTTCGCTGATCAACTTCCTCGACAAGATCGTGCTGGGCATGGTGGCCGTGCCGCTGATGGCGGACCTGAAGCTGCCGCCGGCGGAGTTCGGCCTGATCGCCAGCAGCTTCTTCTGGCTGTTCTCGCTGTCCACCGTGCTGGTGGGATTTCTGTCCAATCGCGTGGCCACGCGCTGGCTGCTGCTGGCGATGGGCCTGTCGTGGGCCTTGCTGCAAATACCGCTGGCGCTGGCCACCTCGGCCATGACCATTCTCTTGTGCCGCATGCTGCTTGGCGCGGCCGAGGGCCCGGCCTTCCCGATCTCCGTGCATGCGTTATTCAAATGGTTTCCCGACCACAAGCGCAATCTGCCGGTGGCGGTGGTCAACCAGGGCGCGACGGCGGGCCTGCTGCTGGCGGGGTTGCTGATCCCGCTGGTGACGATACATTGGGGATGGCGCGCCAACTTCATGATCCTCGCCGCCATCGGCGCGGCATGGAGTGCGATGTGGCTCTGCGTGGGACGCGAGGGGCCGCTGGCGCAGGCGAGCGACCGGCGCCCCGGCGCCGCGGCCATGCCCGTGCGTCTGCCCTATCGCCGCATCTTCCGCGACCCGACCGTGCTTTCCTGCCTGGCCATTGGCTTCTGCGCGTACTGGGCGCTGGCGCTGGGGCTGACCTGGCTGCCGGCCTACCTGGAGAAGGGCCTCGGCTTCGACCCGGTCACCACCGGGCGCTGGTATGCGGCCATTGTGGCCTCCGCCATGCCTGTCACGCTGATCCTTAGCTGGCTGTCGCAGCGCATGTTGCGCGGCGGCGCGTCGTCGCGGCTGGCGCGCGGCGTGATCATCTCGGTCGCCGCGCTGGTGGGCGGCGGCGTGTACCTGGTGATCGCGTCGGTAACGCTGGCCCCCGTCCCGAAGACCTTGCTGATTGCCGTGGCGGCATGCCTGCCCCCCGTGGGCTTCGCGCTGACGCCGGCGATGCTGGCGCAGATCGTACCGGAGGCCCAGCGCGGGAGCGTGCTGTCCATCCACACGGCGCTGATCACGCTGGCGGGCATCCTGGCCCCGGCCGTGGTGGGGCAACTGGTGCAGCGCCACGGCATGATCGGTGGCTTCGAAGTGGGATTCACGATCAACGCCATGCTGCTGATGGTGGCCGGCGTGATCGGCCTGTGCTGGCTGAATCCCGAGCGCTCGGCCAAGGCCCTGGCGGCGGCCACGCATGACATGACGGCGGCGCGCTCGCCCGCCTGAGCCCGGCCCCCGCTCAGCGGGGCAAACCCCGCCAGGCAGCGGCCGCCGCGCACCCTTTGGGGCGGTGGCCTGCAGTGATTACGAATAACGCCGGCTGATCGACTCCGCGACGCACACCGGCCGCTCGCTGCCTTCGCGCTCGACGGTGACTTCCCAGTTCGACTGAGCGCCGACCAGCGCGGGCGCGTTCGGCAGCGGCTCCAGTCGCTCCACCGACAGCAGCTTCACGCGGGCGCGCAGGCGGCTGCCCACCGGTACCGGCGCGGTAAAGCGCACACGGTTCAGGCCATAGTTGACGCCCATCTTGACGCCCGGCATGTCGATCGCGTTGTGCATGAAGGCCGGCAGCAGCGACAGGGTCAGGAAGCCGTGCGCTACCGGGCCGCCAAACGGAGACTCGCGCCGGGCGCGCTCCACGTCGACATGGATCCATTGATGATCGCCAGTGGCTTCGGCGAACAGGTTGACCTGCTGCTGGGTGATTTCAATCCAGTCGCTGACGGCCACTTCCTGGCCCTGCAGGCTTTCCAGTTCTTCGAGCGAAGCGATGGTACGCATGGTGTCTCCTAGTTGTTGTGATGGCCGGGATGGCCGGAATTCAATCGAGGTGCGTGCTGCCCTGGTGCAAGCGCTTTCACGCTGGGCGGCGGCCGTACATACCCATGCCCTTGACGGTGCAGACCAGTTCGCCGCGCTGATTGGTGGCTTCCCACTGGGTGTGCACCACGCCGCGATCGGGCTTGGACGACGAGGCGCGCGCATCCAGCACGACCAGCGATACGCTCAGCATGTCACCCGCGTAAACCGGCTTGAGCCAGCGGATTTCGTCCACACCCGGCGAGCCCATGCTGGCCGCCTTGCTGGTCATGTTGTCCACCAGCAGGCGCATCATGATCGAGCAGGTCATCCAGCCGCTGGAGATCAGGCCCTTGTAGATGCTCTTCTGCGCGGCATCCTTGTCGATATGGAAGGGCTGCGGATCATACTGGCGGGCAAAGGTGAGGATCTCTTCCTCTGTCACCAGGTGGGATCCCAGATCGCGCTTGCTGCCGGCGATAAAGTCTTCGAAATAGAGGGTGGGCATGAATGGCTCCGTCAACGAAAGCTATGGCCACGTCCATGAATACAAGGACAATACATAACAAAAAAACCGCGCCTGGAACAACCGGCGCGGTTCTTTTACTCAACCTGGATCAGACCGTTTCCAGGAAACCGGGCTGTGTCGCAAAGCGGCCCAGGTGGTGATCGACATCCCCGAAGGTCGTGTTGATCAGCGTCAGGCGCTTGAACATATGCGCCGCCGGCAGTTCGTCGGTGACGCCCATGCCGCCGTGGATCTGCACCGCTTCCTGGCCGACCGAGCGAGCCGCCTGGCCCACGCGTGCCTTGGCCGCGGAAGCGAAGCGCCTGCGCTCTTCCGGGCTGGCCTCGTCGAACTTGGCGGCGGCCAGCAGCGTGATCGAGCGCGATTGCTCGGCGTGGATGAACATCTCCACCATCCGATGCTGCAGCGCCTGGAACCGCGCGATCGGCACGCCGAACTGCTGGCGGGTCTTGGCGTATTCCAGCGTCGCCGCATTGAGGGCATCCATCACGCCCACTGCTTCCGAGCACAGCAGCACGGCGGCGTAGTCGGCCGCCTGCTCGATCAGCGCAAACGCGGCGCCTTCGGTGCCCAGCAGTTCGCCCGGCGCGTCCTTGAAGGTGATATCGGCAGCGCGCAGGTTGTCGATGGTGCGGTAGTCGGTGATGCTGACGCCAGCTGCCTTCGGGTCCACCAGGAACAGCGAAATGCCATTGGTATCGGCATCGGCGCCGCTGGTGCGAGCCGAGACAACCAGCTTGCCGGCTTGCGCGCCGTGAATGGTCACGACCTTGCGGCCGTTGAGCTTGCCGCCCTTGGCCGTCACGCGCACGTCGTTGAGCGCATAGCGTGCATGCGGCTCATTGAAGGCAACCGCCAGCTTCAGCGCACCGGCGGCGACCTGCTCCAGCAGCGCGTCCTGGCCGCCGGCCAGCTTGAGCGCGTATGCGGCAACCACGGTGGCGAAGTACGGCTCGACCACCAGGCCGCGGCCCAGTTCCTGCATCACCACCATCATGTCGACGGGCGTGCCCGAGAAGCCGCCCTGCGCTTCCGGCACCGGCAGCGCGGTCAGGCCGAGCTCGACCAGAGCGCCCCAGGCGGCATCGCTATGGCCGGCTTCGGCCTTGATGCCCTTCTTGCGGGTTTCGAAATCGTAGTCTTTGTCGATGAAGCGGTGGACGGCGTCAGCCAGTTGCTTCTGTTCGTCGCTGAGATTGAAGTTCATATCGCGTGTCTCCTCACAGCCCCAGGATCATCTGGCTGATGATGTTCTTCTGAATTTCGTTGGACCCGCCGTAGATGGAGGTCTTGCGATAGTTGAAGTAGTAAGCGGCCAGCGGCGCGGCATCGTCATAGCCGGTCACCGCGTGCTCATGTTCGCATTCCAGGTAGGCGGTGTCGAACGGCTGGGCGTAGGGACCGACGGCCTCCACCATCAGTTCGGTCAGCATCTGCTGGATTTCCGTGCCCTTGATCTTGAGCATCGAGGCCTCGGGGCCGGGGCCCTTGCCGGCGCTCTCGCTCGACACCACGCGCAGCACGGTCAGCTCCAGCGCCATCAGCTCGATTTCCAGCGCGGCAACCTTGGCGCCGAACAGCGGATCTTCCAGCAACGGGCGGCCGTTCTTCTGCTGTTGCTTGGCAACGCGCTTGAGGAAGCCCAGTTCGCGCTTGGAGTTGCCCACGCGGGCAATGCCGGTGCGCTCATGGCCGAGCAGGTACTTGGCATAGGTCCAGCCGCGGTTCTCCTCGCCCACGCGGTTTTCCACCGGCACCTGGACGTTGTCGAAGAACACTTCGTTCACTTCATGCTCTTCGTCGAGCATGATGATCGGGCGCACGGTGATGCCCGGCGTCTTCATGTCGATCAGCAGGAACGAGATGCCCTCTTGCTTCTTGGCTTCGGGATCGGTGCGGACCAGGCAGAAGATCATGTCGGCGTGCTGGCCGAGCGTGGTCCAGGTCTTCTGGCCGTTGACGATGTAGTGCTTGCCGTCCGAGGTCAGTTCGGCGCGGGTCTTCAGCGACGCGAGGTCGGAACCCGAACCCGGCTCGGAATAACCCTGGCACCACCAGTCGGTGCAATCCAGGATGCGCGGGAGGTAGTACGACTTCTGCTCCTCGCTGCCGTACTTCATGATCACGGGCGCGACCATGGCCACGCCGAAGGGCAGCACACCGGGCGCGCCGACGCGGGCATTTTCCTCGTCCCAGATATGGCGCTGCGTGGCGTTCCAGCCCGTGCCGCCGTACTGCACCGGCCAGTGCGGCGCGGACCAGCCGCGGCCGGCCAGCAGCTTGTGCCAGCGCACCAGATCGTCGCGATTGGGGCGGCGGTGGTTCAGAATCTTGCTGCTGATTTCCGCCGGCAGGTTGGCCTCCAGCCAGCCGCGCACTTCGGCGCGGAAAGCATCGTCGGACGCCGAATAGTTGAGATCCATGCCCGTCTCCAGTGATGCCGGTGTGAGACCGGCAAATTGTTCTAGCTAGCGCGTCATGCGCCGGCAAGAACACTGCCTCGGGCACAGGACGCTATTCAGTGAGCCGTCTGCTTGAGCGCATCCGGCACCACGAGCTGGAAAGTATCGATGCCTTCGTCGGCAAGCGCCTGCACCTCGTCCGGCGAAGCCGTCCCGCGGATTCCGCGTTCCGGTGTTTCGTCGTAATGCATGCGCCTGGCCTCTTCGGCAAAGCGTTCGCCCACGTCCTCGGTCTGTGCCAGCACCTGCTTTACCGCCTTCAGGTAAAGCGACTGCAGTGTCGCCGGCGCCGCAGGGGCCTTCGCCCCGACCGGCTTGCCCGCCGGCGCTGCGGCCGCTCCCGAGAGATTCAGGCGCGGCGCGCTGGGCAGCCGGGTGATGGCATGGTCTTCGCAGACCGGACATTGGACGAGATTTTGCGAAATCTGCGATTGCGCGTCGTCCTCCGAAGCAAACCAGCCCTCGAAACGATGGTCTTGCGCGCAGCGCAGGTCGAGCACCTTCATGATGTTTCCAGCCCGTCGAAAGCTATAGTATCCGCGAAACGGAATTTTGTGAACGGTCGTGCTAATTTTTTTGCAGCCATTATGCGTGCCCTTGGCGGGGAGCCTTGTGCAGAGGGCGACGAGGTATGGCTGCGATCACACGGCTAGATGGGATTTTACGCTGTTGGGGCGGTGATGGTTTTTGGACCCAAGGGCCATACGACGTTGTTTTGCGGGGTTGGTCGCTGTTTCTTTGATCGGCGATGGTTTTTGGACCCAAAAGCCATACGACATCCCCCTGCGGGGGCTGCCGGTCACTTTTCTTTGACCGGCAAAGAAAACTAACGAAAAGAAAGCCGCCCTGCCGGGAGCAGAGCAATAAGGCTGTTCAGCCTCGGTGGTTGCGTCGTACGGCCCTGAGTGTTGGCTGGCGTGTCCAAACCGACTCGAAGGGCATCGCTATAGCATGACCCAATGGTCACGTGGTGGTGCCCCTGATCGCTTTGCTCGGTGAGCGTTCGGGCATCTGCCGTTCGCGGTGCACAGCGCCGCGATCCTGCCTGCCTTGGTGGTTTCGTGGTTTTGTCTCTGGCGACGGGGGCCCGGCCATTTGATGCCCTGCCGTACCGGCGCGAGCGGTAGCTTGCTATCAACGCCTCTGGTTTCGTGGTGGGCACCGTGGCCCGTCCGCGAGGGCCGCGCTCGCACCCACGGCGCTCGTCCTCTGAGACAAAACCACGAAACCAGCCACACCAGAAACGGCGCAGCACTTCGCCCCGCGAACGGCAGATGTGGGAACGGGCACCGCACACGAGGTCAGGGGCCGCACCACGTAACCATTGGGTCATGCAGAAATGATGCCCTTTGGGCCGGTAGGATCGGCTAGCCAACACTCCGGGCCGTACGACGCAACCACCGAGGCTGAACAGCCTTATTGCTCTGCTCCCGGCAGGGCGGCTTTCTTTTCGTTAGTTTTCTTTGCCGGTCAAAGAAAAGTGACCGGCAGCCCCCGCAGGGGGATGTCGTATGGCTTTTGGGTCCAAAAACCAACGCCGATAAAAGAAACAGCGACCAACCCCGCAAAACAACGTCGTATGGCCCTTGCGTGCAAAAGCCAACACCGCACAAAGAAAACCCAACCAAGGCAACAAGAGCCAACGGTTCTGCCTTTGCGCATAAACCCCTTTATCCCGGCAACACCTGCTCCCCCACCTCCCACACCCCCGACACCACCTTCTCCAACCAAAACGCCCCAATGATCGTCTTGACATCGGTAATCCGCCCCGAGCGCACCCAATCAATCACCTGCCCTGCCGGCACGATAAACGTCTCGAGGAATTCCCCTTCATCGAGCTGTGCCGGCCCGGCGGCGAGATCCCGCGCCAGGAAGAGATCGATAAACTCGGTGGAATACGAAATAACGGGATGGATGCGTGTGAGGTAATCCCAGCGCCGCGCGCTGTAGCCGGTTTCCTCCCGCAACTCGCGCTCGCCGCAGCGCTGCGCGCCTTCCTGGGGATCGAGCTTGCCGGCAGGAAACTCCAGCATCACTTCGCCAACCGGATAGCGGTACTGCCGCTCCAGCAGCACGGTGCCATCGTCGAACAGCGGGATCATCATCACCGCGCCCGGATGCAGCACGTATTCCCGCCCGGCATGCTTGCCGTCGGGCAGCTTGACGATATCTTGCTTGAGAGTGAGGAATTTGCCTGTGTGCAGCGTGGCGGACGCCACGCACACTTCCTTCAGGCCTTGATCGTCGGCAGCGGCAATCTCGCTAGCGTCCAGCGTGTCAATCTTGTCGCTCATGAAAGCTCCGGGTCCGGACGCGGCCGGCCCGGGCGCCTTCGCTACCCGGCCTCAGGCCGCGCGATGTTTGACTAGATACTGCCAGGTGAAGCCCGGGAAGGCGAACACCAGCATCATGCAACCGGTGATGGCGTAGAACTGCCAGCCTTGCGGGAAGGCGTTGCCCAGCCCAGCCTCCACGGCGAAGCCGGCCAGACCGGCGCCCACATACCAGGCGAACAATTCGCCCACCCTGATCCACAGCGGCTTTTTGACAAAGCGCAGCGGGATCAGCACGAACAGTCGCTGGTTGACGAACGGCAGGTTGGCACAAACCAATGCCAGCAAGATGACAAACCAGCCCGCCGTCGAAGAACTCATATCGCTACGCCGCCGTCGCGCATCAGGACGCCAGCGTGGCGCGGATGGCCTGGTAGCACAGGTTCATCAGCGCTGCCGGGAACAGGCCCAGGGCGATGATGACCGCGCCGTTCAGGGTCAGCATCGAACGCAGGCCAAAGCTCGATTCCAGCTTGCGCTCATCGGCCGGTGCATCGAAATACATCAGCTTGACCACACGCAGATAGTAGAACGCGCCGATCAGCGAGAACAGCACCGCCACCACGGCCAGCCAGGTCATGCCGCTATGGACCACAGCCTCAAGCACGGCCAGCTTGGCGTAGAAGCCCATGGTCGGCGGGATGCCTGCCAGCGAGAACATCATCACCAGCATCAGCAGCGCGTACCAGGGATTCTTGCGCGACAGGCCCTTGAGGTCGTCCAGCGTCTCGGCTTCGAAATCCTTGCCGGCGCGCAGCAGGACGATGCCGAAAGTGCCCAGGGTGGTGATCACGTAGGTCACCGCATAGAACATCGACGAACCGTAGGCGCTGGCTGCGCCATCGGCCTTGCCGTCAGCCACGCCGGACAGCATGCCCAGCAGCAGGAAGCCCATGTGCGAGATAGTGGAATACGCCAGCATCCGCTTCAGGTTGGTCTGCACGATGGCGGTCAGGTTGCCGATGGCCAGCGAGGCCACGGCCAGCACAGTCAGCATCACTTGCCAGTCCACCGCCAGCGGCAACAGGCCTTCCACCAGCAGGCGCAGCGCCATCGCGAAGGCTGCCAGCTTCGGCGCACCGGCGATCAGCAGCGTCACCGCGGTCGGCGAGCCCTGGTAGATGTCCGGGATCCACATATGGAACGGCGCGGCGCCCATCTTGAACGCAATGCCCGCCACCAGGAAGACCACGCCGAATGCCAGCATGGTGGTATTGACCCGGCCCGACTCCACGACACGGAACACTTCGCCAAGGTTCAGCGAACCGGTCGCACCATAGAGCATGGACATGCCGTACAGCAGGAAACCCGACGCCAGCGCGCCCAGCACGAAGTACTTGATGGCCGATTCCGACGTCACACGGTTGTCGCGGCGCAGGGCAACCAGCGCGTAGGACGCGAGCGACAGCAGTTCCAGGCCCAGGTACAGGGTCAGGAAGTTGTTGCCGGTGATCATCACAATCTGGCCACCGAGCGTGAACAGCGCGAGCATGTAGAACTCGCCGCTGTACATGTCGCGGTCAGCCAGGTAGCTACGCGTATAGACCAGCGTGACGAACAGCGCGCCAGAGGCGAAGGCCGACAGCACATTGGCCATCGGGTCCACCACCACCAGGTTGGCGAAGGCGTAATGCGTGTCGCCGGCGGCCGCGTTCAGGCCAAACCAGACGGTCAGCACGAGCGTGGTGAGCAGCGACAGCGGATAGGCCACGCTGGAGCGGCCCTTGCCCCGGGCAAGGTCGATCCAGTTGACCGCGGCGATGGCGATCGCCAGGAAAATGATTGGCGCCACAGGTGCCAATGTCGAGGACGGTTGCATGTTTGTTTCTCTCCCCGATTACAGCTTCGACTGCGCCACGTGCGACAGCAGGTTCACCACGGAAGCGTGCATCACATCGGTGAAGGGTTTCGGATACAGGCCCATATAGAGCGTCATGATCGCCAGCAGGCCAAGCATGAGGAACTCGCGCTTGTTCAGGTCGACCAGTTCGGCCACGTGCTTGTGCACCACGTCGCCAAAGATCACGCGCTTGACCATCCACAGCGAGTAGGCGGCGCCCAGGATCAACGCCGTGGCGGCCAGCAGGCCGATCCAGAAGTTGAACTTGACGGCACCCAGGATCACCATGAACTCGCCGACGAAACCCGAGGTGGCCGGCAGGCCGCAGTTGGCCATGGCGAAGAACACCGACAGCGCCGCGAACTTCGGCATGGTGTTGACCACACCGCCGTAATCGGCGATCTGGCGCGAGTGCACGCGGTCATACAGCACGCCGATGCAAAGGAACATGGCGCCCGAGATGAAGCCGTGGGAAATCATCTGGATGATGCCGCCCTCGATGCCGATCTCGTTGAAGATGAAGAAACCCAGCGTGACGAAACCCATGTGAGCGATCGACGAGTACGCCACCAGCTTCTTCATGTCGGCCTGCACCAGCGCGACCAGGCCGATGTAGATCACCGCGATCAGCGAGATCGTGATGATGAAGGCGGCCATGCTATGGCTGGCATCCGGTGCGATCGGCAGCGAGAAACGCAGGAAACCGTAGGCGCCGAGCTTCAGCATGATGGCGGCCAGCACCACCGAGCCGCCGGTTGGCGCTTCCACGTGGGCATCCGGCAGCCAGGTGTGGACCGGCCACATCGGCACCTTGACCGCAAACGCCAGGAAGAAGGCAATGAACAGCGCGGTCTGCTCGTTCATCGACAGCTTGGCCTGGTGCCATTCGAGGATGTCGAAGGTACCGGTCTTGCTGTACAGGTACAGCAGCGCAACCAGCGTCAGCAGCGAGCCGAGCAGCGTGTAGAGGAAGAACTTGAAGGCCGCATACACACGGTTCGGGCCGCCCCAGACGCCGATGATGATGTACATCGGGATCAGCGTGGCCTCGAAGAACACGTAGAACAGCATGCCGTTGAGCGCGCAGAACACGCCGACCATCAGGCCCGACAGGATCAGGAACGAGGCCATGTACTCGGCGACGCGCTCGGTGATCACTTCCCAGGCGGAGATCACCACGATCACCGTGATGAAGGCGGTCAGCACCACGAACCACATCGAGATGCCGTCGACACCCAGGTGGTAGTTGATGTTGAAGCGCTCGATCCATTCCGACTTCTCGACGAACTGCATGGCAGCCGTGGAACGGTCGAAGTGGAATACCAGCGGCAGCGTAACGATGAAGCTGGCGATGGAGCCGAACAGCGACATCCAGCGGACGTAGCCGGGGCTACGGTCGGAACCCGAGGCAAGGACCAGCAAGCCAAAAAAGATCGGCAGCCAGATAGCGAAAGACAGAACCATTTTCTTGTTTTCCTTACTTGGCGCTCACCGTGGCGAACGAGGTGCCGAACACCGTCATCGTCAGCAGGATCAGCATGCCCAGGATCATGGCGAATGCGTAGTGATAGATGTAGCCGGATTGCAGGTAACGGCTCACCGACGCGAACCACGCCACCACGCGAGCAGAGCCGTTGACCACCAGGCCGTCGATCAGCCCCTGGTCGCCGCCCTTCCACAGACCGGTACCGAGCAGACGGGCACCGCGGGCAAACACGGCCTCGTTGATTGCGTCCATGTAGTACTTGTTGTCGAGCAGCGTGTACAGGCCCGAGCAGCGTTGCTTGATGGCCGCAGGGATGTCCGGGCGCTTCATGTAGAAGAACCAGGACAGCACCACACCCGAGATCGCCAGCCACAGCACCGGCGTGGTCAGCGAATGCAGGCCCATCGCCACCCAGCCGTGGAAGGCTTGCGCCAGTTCTTCCATGGCATGGTGGTTCTCGCCGACGTAGATCACGTCCTTGAAGGCCACGCCATGCTTGAAGAAGTCGCCGAACAGCATCGGCCCGATCGCGATGGCGCCGATCACCACCGACGGGATCGCCAGCAGCACCAGCGGCAGCGTCACGACCCAAGGCGACTCATGCGGCTTCTCGCCAGGAGCCAGGCCATGGTGATGGTCGGCGGTGGTTTCCTCGTCGTCGTGGTTGCCTGCGTGATGCGTATGGTGGTCTTCCTTGCCGAAACGCTCTTCGCCGTGGAACACCAGGAAGTACATGCGGAAGGAGTAGAACGCCGTGACGAACACGCCGGCCAGCACTGCGAAGTATGCAAAGCCCGAGCCTGCGATATGAGATTCGGCCACGGCCTCGATGATCGAGTCCTTGGAGTAGAAGCCCGCGAAGAACGGCGTGCCGATCAGGGCCAGCGAGCCCACCAGCGATGTGATCCAGGTGATCGGCATGTACTTGCGCAGGCCGCCCATGTTGCGGATGTCCTGGTCATGGTGCATGCCGATGATGACCGAGCCGGCCGCGAGGAACAGCAGCGCCTTGAAGAAAGCGTGGGTCATCAGGTGGAACACCGCGACCGAGTATGCCGAAGCGCCCAGGGCAACCGTCATGTAGCCGAGCTGGGACAGCGTGGAGTAAGCCACCACCCGCTTGATGTCATTCTGGATGATGCCCAGGAAGCCCATGAACAGCGCGGTAATGGCGCCGATCACCAGCACGAAGGACAGCGCGGTGTCCGACAGCTCGAACAGCGGCGACATGCGCGCCACCATGAAGATGCCGGCCGTCACCATGGTCGCGGCGTGGATCAGCGCGGAGATCGGGGTCGGGCCTTCCATCGAGTCCGGCAGCCACACGTGCAGCGGGAACTGGGCGGACTTGCCCATGGCACCGATGAACAGGCAGATGCAGGCAACCGTGATCATCATCCAGTCGGTGCCCGGGAAGATCACCGTGGCGAGCTGGTCGCGCGCCGCGAACACTTCGGTGTAGTTCATGCTGCCGCTGTACGCCAGCAGCAGGCCGATGCCGAGGATAAAGCCGAAGTCACCCACGCGGTTGACCAGGAACGCCTTGAGGTTGGCGAAAATGGCGGTCGGGCGGGTGTACCAGAAGCCGATCAGCAGGTACGACACGAGGCCCACAGCTTCCCAGCCGAAGAACAGCTGCAGGAAGTTGTTGCTCATCACCAGCATCAGCATCGAGAAGGTGAACAGCGAGATGTAGGCGAAGAAGCGGTTGTAGCCGGGGTCTTCGCTCATGTAGCCGACGGTGTAGATATGCACCATCAGCGAGACGAAGGTCACCACCACCATCATCATCGCGGTCAGCGAGTCGACCAGGAAGCCCACTTCCATCTTGAGGCTGCCGATCGTCATCCACTCGTACACGGTGGCATTGAAGCTCGCGCCGTCAAGGACGTCCATCAGCACGATGATCGACAGCAGGCAGGAGATCGCCACACCGAGGATCGTCACGGTGTGGGCCAGCGTGCGGCCGGCGCGCGTCTCCGAGGAGAACGTGCTGAAGAACTTGGTGCCGAACAGGCCGGCGATCGCTGCACCGGCGAGCGGTGCGAGCGGAATCGCCAGTAGCAGGTTGGGGTCGAGCGTGGTTGCCATAGGACGCTTAGTGGTGTGCGGTCGGAGAACGGTCTTGGTTCATAACGTAGAGACTCGGATCAGCCCTTGAGGGTGTCCATGTCGTCCACGTTGATCGTGTCCAGGTTGCGGAACAGCACGACCAGAATTGCAAGGCCGATTGCCGATTCGGCCGCAGCCACCGTGAGGATAAAGAAAACGAAAACCTGTCCTGCCAGGTCGCCCAGATAGTGCGAGAAGGCGACGAAGTTCATATTGACCGCAAGCAGCATCAGTTCGATCGCCATCAGCAGCACGATGACGTTCTTGCGGTTCAGGAAAATACCAACGATGCTGATGGCGAACAGGATCGCACCGAGCACGAGGAAATGGGCGAGAGAGAGCACAGCGTTTCTCCGGGCTTTAGTTCTTGTTGGCGGCAGCCGCGGCATCCGGGCTGGCTTGGGAGCCGGCACGGGCTTCGCTGGGCATCGAGACCAGGCGCACGCGGTCCTGGCGGCGGGTACGCAGTTGCTCGCCCACATCTTGCGACTTGTTGTCCTTGCGACGGCGCAGCGTCAGCGCAACGGCGGCGATGATCGCCACCAGCAGGATGATGCCGGCCACTTCGAAGGCGTAGATGTAGTCGGTGTAGATCAGCTTGCCGAGCTCGGCGGTGTTGGAGTAGTCCGGGCCGTGCACGACGTTGTTCAGCGGTGTGGTCGTGCCGATGAAGTTGCGCACCAGCACGGTGGCCATCTCGGCGATGATCAGCGCGCCAACCACCGAAGCCATCGGTACATAGGTCCAAAAGTCCCGTCGCAGGTGCTCGATATCGATATCGATCATCATCACCACGAACAGGAACAGCACCATCACGGCGCCCACGTACACCAGCACCAGCAGGATGGCGAGGAATTCGGCCTTCAGCAGCATCCAGATCGCGGCTGCCGTAAAAAACGACAGCACGAGGAACAGTGCGGAGTGCACCGGGTTCTTCGCGGTGATGACTTTCAGTGCGGAGAGCACCAGCACCAGCGCAAAGACATAGAAGATGGTGGTCGTGAGTTCCATGGTCCTCGTCGAGCCTTCCGGCACAAGCCACCCCTGGTGGCCTGCCCTTGCGGCATCCTTTTCGTTGGCCCCACACGGGGCCCGATTCACTATTCGTTGGCAACGTCCGCCAGAATCGGCGGACGCGCCCTGTATCGCGCCGTATTAACGGTACTTGGCGTCCGCGGCCTTCGCCGCGGCAATCTGCGGCTCGTAGCGGTCGCCCACGGCCAGCAGCATGTCCTTGGTGAAGTACAGGTCACCGCGCTTCTCGCCGTGGTATTCGAGAATATGCGTCTCGACGATGGCGTCGACCGGGCAGGCTTCCTCGCAGAAACCGCAGAAAATGCACTTGGTCAGGTCGATGTCATAGCGCGTGGTGCGGCGGGTACCGTCGACGCGTGCATCGGACTCGATGGTGATGGCCAGTGCCGGGCAAACCGCTTCGCACAGCTTGCAGGCGATGCAGCGCTCTTCGCCGTTCGGATAGCGGCGCAGCGCGTGCAGGCCCCGGAAACGCGGCGACATCGGCGTTTTCTCTTCCGGGAACTGCACTGTGATCTTGCGCGCGAAGAGATAACGCCCAGTCAGGGCCATGCCCTTGAAGAGTTCCTTCAGGAGCAGGCTGTTGAAGAAGTCCTTGATGGCGAGCAGCATGACGATTGCTTCCTAATGATTCCACGGGGCGCCGCCAAATGCGGCTGCGCCCCTGCTTTGGCCGTTCAATGCCAGATATTCCAGGGCGAGCGGATCCAGATCGCCACGATGACCAGCCAGCCCACCGTCAGCGGGATGAAGATCTTCCAGCCCAGGCGCATGATCTGGTCATAGCGGTAGCGCGGGAACGAAGCGCGGATCCAGATAAACACCGACAGCAGCAAAAATACCTTGATCAGCAGCCAGAAGAAACCCGGCACCGCGTTCGTGATGAAGCTCTCGAACGGGGGCGCCCAGCCGCCCAGGAACATCAGCGCGGTCATCGTGGAGATGACGATCATGTTGATGTACTCGGCCAGGAAGAACAGCGCGAAGCCCATGCCCGAGTATTCGATCATGTGGCCGGCCACGATTTCCGATTCGCCTTCGACCACGTCAAACGGGTGGCGGTTGGTTTCGGCCACGCCGGAGATGAAGTACACGCCGAACATGGGCAGCAGCGGCAGCCAGTTCCACGACAGTACGTTGATCCCCATGTTGGCGAAGTAGCCGGTGTTCTGCGAGTTGACGATGGCCGACAGGTTCAGGCTGCCCGACACCATCAGCACAGTCACCAGGGCAAAGCCCATGGCGATTTCATACGACACCATCTGCGCCGCGGCGCGCATGGCGCCGATGAAGGCGTACTTGGAGTTGGAGGCCCAGCCTGCCAGGATCACGCCGTACACGCCAACCGAGCTGATCGCCATCACGTACAGCAGGCCGGCGTTGACGTTGGCCATCACCACCTCGGCCTGGAACGGGATCACCGCCCAGATCGCCACGGCGGGCATCAGCACCATCAGCGGGGCAACCAGGTACATGCCCCGGCTGACCTGCGTGGGCATCATCACTTCCTTGAGCAGCAGCTTGAGCACGTCGGCGATCGGCTGCAGCAGGCCCAGCGGGCCGACCCGGTTCGGGCCGATACGCACGTGCATCCAGCCGATCAGCTTGCGCTCCCAGAGGATCAGGTAGGCCACGCACAACAGCAGCGGCACCACAATGACCACGGCGCGAATCAGGATCCACAGCGGCGTCCAGGCGCCGCCGAAGAGATTCTGTCCTTGCGAGGTAATCCAGTCGATCATGTTTCTTTCTCGCTCTTCTTATGCCGTGGCCGCCGGCTCGGCCGCGCCCTTCGCGGCGGCGGCCAGGTCGATGGCTTTCTCTACGGTGACGGTACCGAACATGGCGCCCAGGCTGGCCGCGGCAACGGTGCCGGCGGACACGCGCACGGTGCCGGCAGGCAACGCGGCTTCCAGGGCGGCCGGCAGCACCACGCTGCCCTGCCCTTGCGTCACGCGCACCGGGTCGCCCGCCTGCACGCCCAGCGAGGCGAACAGGTCGGCCGACAGGCCGGCTTGCATGGCGCGGCGCGCGGCTGCGGTCAGTTGCAGCGAATCGGCACGGCGCACGATCGGGTCCGCGTGGTAGATCGGCACATCGGCGATGCGCTCGATGCCACCCGCGGCGGCGCTCACGCGGATGGCCGCGTCGGTGCCGTTGTTCAGTTGCGCAGCGACCGGCTTGGCCAGCACTTCGTCACGCACGCTTTCGGCGGTCTCGTAGTCGAAACCAGGCACGTCGAGCAGGTTGCCCAGCACGCGCAGCACCTTCCAGGCCGGACGCGAATCGCCCAGCGCACGGACGACGCCGTTGAAGCTTTGCGGCAGGCCTTCGCAGTTCACGAACGTACCCGCGGTCTCGGTGAACGGGGTCACCGGCAGGATCACGTCAGCATATTGCAGCGCGGCTTCCGAGCGGAACGGCGACAGCACCACCACGGTACCGGCCTGGGCCAGCGCGGCCAGGGCCTGACGCGGGTTGGCAGCGTCGAACTCGGGTTCCGTGTTCAGCAGCACGTAGGCGCGGCGCGGCGTGTCGAACATGGCCTGCGCATTGGCGCCGCCCTTCTGCGGCAGCGCGCCTGCGATATGGCCGCCGACCGTGTTCGCGGCTTCGGTCAGGAAGCCCAGCGTGGCGCCGGTTTCCGCTGCGATCCACTGTGCCAGCGCGTGCAGCGCGGCGAATTGCGGGTGACGCACGGCCTCGTTGCCGAGGAACACGGCGCGGCGCTCGCCCGACAGCAGCGCATCGGCTACCAGCCTGGACTTGTCGTCGCCGTCGAAACCATCGGTGCCCGCCGGAGCGGCCACGCCCTTGGCGGCGGCGACAGCACGGGCCACGCCGGCCAGGGCTGCGGTCCAGCCGGACGGTGCAGCGTCGATGCGTGCGGCCAGCGGCATCAGCAGGTCATCGGCGCTGGCGCCGAGCACTGCGACGCGGGCACCCTTCTTGCCGGCCTGGCGCAGACGCGCGGCCAGCAGCGGGTGATCCTTGCGCAGCGACGAACCGATCACCAGCACGCGTTGCAGCGCGGAGACGTCGGCAATCGGCAGGCCCAGCCACGGCGCGCCCTTGATGGCGGCCGAGAAATCGGTCTGGCGCTGGCGGAAGTCAACGTTGTCGCTGCCCAGTCCACGCACCAGCTTACCCAGCAGGTGGAGTTCTTCCAGCGTGCTGTGCGGGCTGGCCAGCGCGGCGATCTGGTCGGCGCCATGGTCGCGCTTGATGCTGGCGAGGCCATTGGCCACGTATTCCAGCGCGGTGTGCCAGTCCGTTTCCATCCACTCGCCGCCTTGCTTGAGCAGGGGCTTGGTGAGACGGTCGGCGCTGTTCAGGCCTTCGTACGAGAAGCGGTCCTTGTCGGACAGCCAGCATTCGTTGACGGCTTCGTTGTCCAGCGGCAGCACGCGCATCACGCGCTGGTTCTTGGTCTGCACCACCAGGTTCGCGCCCAGGCCATCGTGCGGCGACACCGACTTGCGGCGAGCCAGTTCCCAGGTACGGGCCGAGTAGCGGAACGGCTTGCTGGTCAGCGCGCCGACCGGGCACAGGTCGATCATGTTGCCGGACAGCTCCGAATCCACGGTCTGGCCGACGAAGGTCGTGATCTCGGAGTGCTCGCCGCGGCCCAGCATGCCCAGCTCCATCACGCCGGCCACTTCCTGGCCAAAGCGCACGCAGCGGGTGCAGTGGATGCAGCGGCTCATCTCTTCCATGGAGATCAGCGGGCCAACGTTCTTGTGGAATACGACGCGCTTTTCTTCCTTGTAGCGCGATTCCGATGCGCCGTAGCCCACGGCCAGATCCTGCAGCTGGCACTCGCCGCCCTGATCGCAGATCGGGCAATCCAGCGGGTGGTTGATCAGCAGGAATTCCATCACCGACTTCTGCGCCTTGACCGCCTTCTCCGAATTGGTGAAGACCTTCATGCCAGGGGTGACGGGCGTGGCGCAGGCCGGCAGCGCCTTGGGCGCTTTCTCAACCTCAACCAGGCACATGCGGCAGTTAGCCGCGATGGACAATTTACGGTGGTAGCAGAAGTGCGGGATGTAAGTGCCCAGCTGGCGGGCGGCTTCCATCACCAGGCTGCCTTCAGCAACCTCAACCTTCTTGCCGTCGATCTCGAGTTCAACCATGTTCTGCCACGCTTAAGAGTAGGCCGGAACCATGCACTGCTTGTGTTCGACGTGATATTCGAACTCTTTCCAGTAGTGCTTGAGCATGCCGCGGACCGGCATCGCTGCCGCATCACCGAGCGCGCAGATGGTGCGGCCCATGATGTTTTCAGCGACGTTATTGAGCAGGTCCAGGTCTTCCTGGCGCCCTTCTCCGTGTTCGATACGATTCACCATGCGATAGAGCCAGCCGGTGCCTTCACGGCACGGCGTGCACTGGCCGCACGATTCTTCAAAGTAGAAATACGACAGACGCAGCAGCGAGCGAACCATGCAGCGCGTCTCGTCCATCACGATCACCGCGCCCGAGCCCAGCATCGAGCCGGCCTTGGCGATCGAGTCGTAATCCATGTCGGACGCCATCATCATGTCGCCCGGCACCACCGGGGCGGACGAGCCGCCCGGGATCACTGCCTTGATGCGCTTGCCGCCGCGCATGCCGCCGGCGAGTTCCAGCAGGGTCGCGAACGGCGTGCCCAGCGGGATCTCGTAGTTGCCGGGGCGCTCGATGTCGCCGGAAATCGAGAAGATCTTGGAGCCGCCGTTGTTCGGCTTGCCCATCTTCAGGTAGTTTTCCGGCCCGATCGACAGCAGGAACGGCACCGCGGCGAACGTCTCGGTGTTGTTGATGGTGGTCGGCTTGCCGTACAGGCCGAAACTGGCCGGGAAAGGCGGCTTGAAGCGCGGCTGGCCTTTCTTGCCTTCCAGCGATTCGAGCAGCGCGGTTTCCTCGCCACAGATGTAGGCGCCGTAGCCGTGGTGGGCGTGCAACTGGAAGTTGAAGCCCGAATCCAGGATGTTGTCACCCAGGAAGCCAGCCGCGCGCGCCTCTTCGAGCGCCTGCTCGAAGATCTTGTATTCGTTCCAGATTTCGCCGTGGATGTAGTTGTAGCCCACGGTGATGCCCATCGCGTACGCACCGATGGCCATGCCTTCGATCAGCGCATGCGGGTTGTAGCGGATGATGTCGCGGTCCTTGAAGGTACCGGGCTCGCCCTCGTCGGTGTTGCAGACCAGGTATTTCTGGCCGGGGAACTGACGCGGCATGAAGCTCCACTTCAGGCCGGTGGGGAAGCCTGCACCGCCACGGCCGCGCAGGCCCGAGGCCTTGACGTCCGCGATCACCTGCTCAGGCGTGATCTTCTCGGTCAGGATGCGCTTGAGCTGCTGATAGCCGCCGCGCTTGACGTAGTCTTCGAGGTGCCAGTTGCTGCCATCGAGGCCGGCCAGGATCAGCGGCTTGATGTGGCGGTCGTGCAGAGAGGTCATGTTACTTGTCCCCCTTGGCAGTGCCCTTGAGCTCGTCCACCAGCGCGTCCAGCTTGGCGTCGCTCATGTGGCTGCACATGCGGGTATTGTTGACGATCATCACCGGTGCGTCGCCGCAGGCGCCCATGCACTCGCCTTCCTTGAGCGTGAAGGTGCCGCACGGGGTGGTTTCGTTATAGCCGATACCCAGCTTTTGCTTGAGGTAGTCGCCGGCCCGTTCGCCGCCGGAAAGTGCGCACGGCAGGTTGGTGCAGACGGTCAGCTTGTATTTGCCGACCGGCTTGGTGTCGTACATGTTGTAGAAGGTTGCGACCTCCTCGACCCATACCGGCGGCATGTCGAGGTAGCTGGCAACGAACTGCATGACTTCCGGGGAGACCCAGCCCACTTCGCCCTGCGCCACGGCCAACGCCGCCATCACGGCCGACTGCTTCTGGTCAGCCGGATACTTGGCGATCGCGCGATCGATTTCCTTGAGAGCTTCTGCTGATAGCATGGTCGTTGCTGTAATACGCCGAGTCATTTGCGGAACTGCGCCGCCACATGGCGCGCATCCGCAGGTTTGCAGCCGTCGCTGCCGTTGCGGCCCGCATGTCGCAGCATGCTGGGCCCACCGCGGGTTTCCCGTGGCCGGACGCCGTGATTCGGGTCCTTGCCAGGGGCGCCCGGATCGTCGTCCGGGGCCGGCGGTACCAATTAGCGGTCGATCTCGCCGAAGACGATGTCCTGGGTACCGATGATCGTTACCGCGTCCGCAATCATGTGGCCCTTGGCCATTTCATCCAGGGCGGCAAGATGGGCAAAGCCCGGTGCCCTGATCTTCAGGCGGTACGGCTTGTTCGCGCCGTCGGAGATCGCATAGATGCCGAACTCGCCCTTGGGATGCTCCACCGCCGCGTAGGTCTCGCCTTCCGGCACGTGAATGCCTTCGGTAAAGAGCTTGAAGTGGTGGATCAGCTCTTCCATGTTGGACTTCATGTCCACGCGCGAAGGCGGCGCCACCTTGTGGTTGTCGGTCATCACCGGGCCGGGGTTGCGGCGCAGCCAGTCGATGCACTGCTTGATGATGCTGTTGGACTGCCGCATCTCTTCGATACGCACCAGGTAGCGCGAATAGCAATCGCCACCCACGCCCACCGGGACCTGGAAGTCCATGCGGTCATACACTTCGTAGGGCTGCTTCTTGCGCAGGTCCCACTCGATGCCGGAGCCGCGCAGCATCGGGCCGGTAAAGCCCATTTGCAGCGCGCGTTCCGGGCTCACCACGCCGATGCCGACCAGGCGCTGTTTCCAGATCCGGTTGTCCGTCAGCAGCGTCTCGTATTCGTCGACGTATTTCGGGAAACGGTTGGTGAAGTCCTCGATGAAGTCCAGCAGCGAACCCGAACGCGCCTCGTTCATGGCCTTGATGGCGCGCTCGTTGTGGATCTTCGATGCCTTGTATTGCGGCATTGTGTCCGGCAGGTCGCGGTACACGCCGCCCGGACGGTAGTAGGCCGCGTGCATGCGCGCGCCCGATACCGCCTCGTACATGTCGAACATGTCCTCGCGTTCGCGGAAGGCGTACAGGAACACCGCCATCGCGCCCACGTCGAGCGCGTGCGAGCCGATCCACATCAGGTGGTTCAGCAGACGCGTGATCTCGTCGAACATCACGCGGATGTATTGGGCGCGAACCGGCACGTCGAGACCCAGCATCTTCTCGATGGCCATCACGTAGGCATGCTCGTTGACCATCATCGACACGTAGTCGAGGCGGTCCATGTACGGCACGCTCTGGATCCAGGTCTTCTGCTCGGCCAGCTTTTCGGTGGCACGGTGCAGCAGGCCGATATGGGGATCGGCGCGCTGGATCACTTCGCCGTCAAGCTCCAGCACAAGGCGCAGCACGCCGTGTGCCGCAGGATGCTGCGGGCCGAAGTTCAGGGTGTAGTTCTTGATATCTGCCATTGCGCGTTCTCAGTGCTGCAAGCCGCCGTAATTCTCTTCGCGGATGACGCGCGGCGTTACCTCGCGCGGCTCGATCGTGACGGGCTGGTAGATCACCCGCTTCTGTTCGGGGTCGTAGCGCATCTCGACATAGCCCGATACCGGGAAGTCCTTGCGGAACGGATGGCCGACGAAACCGTAGTCGGTCAACAGGCGGCGCAGGTCGTTATGGCCCTCGAACACAATGCCATAGAAGTCGAACGCTTCGCGCTCGAACCAGTTGGCCGAGTTCCAGACGTCGTTCAGCGACGGCACCACGGGCACGTCGTCATCCGGCGCGAACACACGCACGCGCAGGCGCCAGTTGTGCGTCACCGACAGCAGGTGCGTCACGGCGGCGAAACGGGGACCATCCCAGGCGCCGTCGCCATAGGAGGAATAATCGACGCCGCAAACGTCAATCAGCTGCTCGAAGCGCAGCGACGGATCGTCGCGCAGCATCAGCGCGGTTTCGACGGAGTCTTCGGCCTTGACGATAAGGGTAATCTCGCCTACCGCCTCCATCAGTTTCTGGATACGCTTGCCCAGTACCTTTTCGAGCGCGGCCTTCAGAGTATCGAGGTTCGACATGTCAGCCCTTGCGCGCGATGGTGTTGGTGCGACGGATCTTGTTCTGCAGCTGGATGATGCCGTAGATCAGCGCTTCCGCCGTGGGGGGGCAGCCAGGCACATAGATATCCACCGGCACGATCCGGTCGCAACCACGCACCACTGAATACGAGTAGTGATAGTAGCCGCCGCCATTCGCGCACGAACCCATCGAGATCACCCAACGCGGCTCTGCCATCTGGTCGTAGACCTTGCGCAGCGCGGGGGCCATCTTGTTGCACAGCGTGCCGGCCACGATCATCACGTCCGACTGACGCGGCGACGGGCGGAAAATCACGCCGAAGCGGTCCATGTCGTAGCGCGCGGCGCCAGCATGCATCATTTCCACAGCGCAGCACGCCAGGCCAAAGGTCATCGGCCAGAGCGACCCGGTGCGGGTCCAGTTGATCAGCTTGTCAGCGGTAGTCGTGACGAAGCCTTCATTGAGAACGCCTTCGATTGCCATATCACATCACTCCCAATCGAGCGCGCCCTTTTTCCAGATGTAGACGAAGCCCACGATGAATTCCAGCAGAAACACGCCCATGGCGAAGAAACCCGGCCAGCCGATATCCCGCAGGGCTACACCCCAGGGAAACAGGAAGGCGGTTTCGAGATCGAACAGGATAAAAAGAATAGCGATGAGGTAGTAGCGCACGTCGAACTTCATGCGCGCGTCCTCGAACGCTTCGAAGCCGCACTCGTACGGAGAGAGCTTCGCGGGATCAGGTTTGTTGGGACCGAGAATTCGGCCAATCGACATCAGTGCAATGCCGAGCACGACACCGAAGATGATGAAGATGAGGACGGGGAAGTAGGCTTCGAGATTCAAGGTACGGCCAGCCTTATCTGGAATGTTGTCAACAGCACCAGCGGTAAGCGGCGTCCTGTTGCCCACCCCAAGCGCCATTCCGTAGAAATTACGACGCCGCCTTGCGGACTGGCCGGGCTGCCCATCCGGGATACACTCCGGACGGACAACCCGATCAAGTTGTTTGGTGCCGACGGCGAGACTCGAACTCGCACAGCTTTCGCCACTACCCCCTCAAGATAGCGTGTCTACCAATTTCACCACGTCGGCTGGGGGAGAAACAATATTGCCTCGCGCCGGGCTTTTCAGGGCCCAGGGTTTTTACACCCTTCGGAACTCTGGCTGGGACTGCTTTGTCCTGGCTGGAGCCCCGTCGCTGGGGGATCGTTTCAAGCCTTGTATTCTAACCTAGAATTCCTGATTTGTTCAATGCACAACTGCAAAAATCTTCAAGAATCAGACACAAGGCAGGTTGATTATTTCGGTACTGCGGGCGCGGACGAATTCGAAGCCGCGGCACCCGATGCGGCAGCCGCGGCTGCAGGCGCAGAAGCCCCCGCCACTGCCGGTGCCACCTGCGGCGCGGAGCCCATCACACCCAGCGATGCCGCCGGCCGATAGTTACCCAGCAGCGTCAGGCTCAACGTGCAGATGAAGAACAGCGTCGCCAGCACGGCGGTGGTACGCGACAGGAAGTTGGCCGAGCCGGTGGCGCCGAACAGGCTGCCCGAGGCACCCGAACCGAACGCCGCACCGACATCGGCGCCCTTGCCATGCTGCAGCAGCACCAGGCCAATCACGCCAAGCGCGGATAGTATCTGCGCCACTACCAACAAAGTTTTGAAAATTGCCATTTGGTTCGATTCGCTTGCCTGATCAGACCCTATGAGCGGCCGGCATTCAGGCGTTGCCGATCGCGAGGAAATCGTCCGACTTCAGCGAGGCGCCTCCAATCAGCCCCCCGTCGATGTCGGGCATGGAAAATAGTTCTGCCGCGTTGTCCGGCTTGACGCTACCGCCGTACAGCATGGCCATGCGAGCCGCAACCCCTGCATCGCGCGCTGCCACCTGGCCGCGCAGGAAGGCATGCACAGCCTGGGCCTGCTCGCTGCTGGCGGTCTTGCCGGTGCCGATTGCCCACACCGGCTCATAGGCCAGCACGATACGCCCAAGCTGCTCCAGCGACAGCGCTTCGAGCACGGCGCCAAGCTGACGGCCAACTACCGCCTCGGTCTCGCCGGCCTCGCGCTGCGCCAGGGTCTCGCCCACGCACACCACCGGCACGATACCGAATTCGAGCGTGCGCAGCGCCTTGGCTGCCACCGTGGCATCGTTTTCGCCATGGTAGCTGCGGCGCTCCGAATGCCCTACGAGGGCGTACGAAACACCGAACTCGGCCAGCATGGATGCCGCCACTTCGCCCGTGAAGGCACCGCGCGCCTCGGCGGATACGTCTTGAGCGCCCCAGGCCACATTGGAGCCGGCCAGCAACGACTGGCACTGCGCCAGGTAAGGGAACGGCGCGCACACCGCAAGGCGGGCACGTGCCGGTACAGCCTTGATACCTTCCAGCAGGGCCGCATTGGCGGCCAGGCTGCCGTGCATCTTCCAGTTGCCGATGACGAGCTTTTGTCTCACAGGGCGCCCCTCTCAATCAAACCGGCTATTGTAGCGCGGGCCAGGGCCCTACGCCACCGAAGGGGCCCGAAATCGGCCCGGAGGCTCCCGCGCCCAGGCGATCCCGGGGCCCGCCCTGCCCTGCCATCCGGCCGGGGTGCGCAGCCCCGGCTCGGCCCGCTTACCAGGTCAGGACGATCTTGCCGATGTGCTCGCTCGATTCCATCAGGCGATGCGCGTCCGCCGCCTGGGCGGCCGGAAAGGTCTGGTGGATCACCGGCTTGATCTTGCCCGCGGCCAGCAGCGGCCAGACGTGCTGGTGCAGCGCTTGCGCGATCTCGCCCTTGAACGAAACCGGGCGCGGACGCAGCGTCGAACCGGTAATGGTGATGCGTCGGCGCAGGACGTCGCCCAGCGGGATCTCCGCCTTTGCGCCGCCCAGCAGCGCAATGATCACGATGCGGCCGTCGTCGGCCACGCAGGAAAGCTCGCGCGCCAGGTAGGGGCCGGCCACCATGTCGAGGATGACGTCCGCGCCGCGGCCACCGGTCAAGGCCTTGACCTCGGCGACGAAGTCTTCGGTCTTGTAGTTGATGGCGCGGTCGGCGCCCAGTTCCTCGCAGGCACGGCACTTGTCAGCGCTGCCAGCCGTCACGAAGACCTTGTGGCCCAATGCCTTGGCAATCTGGATGGCGGTCGTGCCGATGCCGCTGGAGCCACCCTGGATCAGCAGGGTCTCATCCTTGCCCAGCGGGCCGCGGCCCAGGTAGCCGCGATCGAATACATTGCTCCATACAGTGAAGAAGGTCTCGGGCAATGCCGCCGCCTCGATATCCGACAGGCCGGCCGGCACCGGCAGGCATTGCGCCGCCGGGGCCACGCACAGCTCGGCGTAGCCACCGCCCTGCACCAGCGCGCAGACGCGATCGCCCAGCTTCAGGCCGAAGCGGTTGTCGGCGTGCGACAGGTCGCCGCCGGCAACCACCCCCGCCACTTCCAGGCCCGGCAGGTCGGACGCGCCAGGCGGCACGGGATAGTTGCCGGTGCGCTGGAATACGTCGGGGCGGTTGATGCCGGCCGCGCTCACGCGGATCAGGATCTCTCCCGCCTTGGGCACGGGATCGGGACGTTGCGCCAGTTGCAGGACTTCGGGGGCGCCGTATTCGCGGATTTCGATGGCTTGCATTGCTGCTCCTTGCTTTTCGCATGCGTCGGGCTCTCGCGCGCATGACGGGGGATCGATCTGCTCTGCCGCCGCGCAGCACTACAAGCGGGCCGAACGGGCCGCCGGTGGCGGACGGGACTGGCGGCAGTGTAAACAAAAAAACGGCTGGACATCGCCAGCCGTTTTCTCTGCTACGGATACTACGAAACGCTTACTGCTGTTGCTGGTCCGACGAAGGCGTCGTCGGCGCAGCCGGCGCAGCCGGTGCGGCCGGCGCAGCAGGTGCTTCGCTGGTGTTGGCGATCGGGCTGATGCTGCCACCCTCTTCGGCCAGCGCGGCCTTCAGGGACAGACGCAGGCGGCCCTTCTCGTCGGCCTGGATCAGCTTCACGCGAACGTGCTGGCCTTCCTTGAGCCAATCCTTGATGTCCTTGACGCGCTCGTTGACGATCTCGGAGATGTGCAGCAGGCCGTCCTTGCCCGGCAGGATGTTGACGATGGCGCCAAAGTCCAGCAGCTTCAGCACGGTGCCGGCGTAGATCTTGCCTACTTCGGCTTCCGCGGTGATACCTTCGATGCGGCGCTTGGCTTCGGCCATGCCATCGGTCGAGGTCGAGGCGATGGTGATGGTGCCGTCTTCCTGGATGTCGATGGTGGTGCCGGTTTCCTTGGTCAGCGCCTGGATGGTCGAGCCGCCCTTGCCGATCACTTCGCGGATCTTGTCCGGATGGATCTTCATGGTGATCATGCGCGGTGCGTGCTCCGACAGCTCGGTGCGCGCATGGCCCATCGCATCCTGCATCTTGCCCAGGATATGCAGGCGGCCTTCCTTGGCTTGCGCCAGCGCGACCTGCATGATTTCCTTGGTGATGCCCTGGACCTTGATGTCCATCTGCAGCGCCGTGATGCCGTTGTCGGTACCCGCGACCTTGAAGTCCATGTCGCCGAGGTGGTCCTCGTCACCGAGGATGTCGGTCAGCACGGCGAACTTGTTGCCTTCCAGGATCAGGCCCATGGCCACGCCGGCCACGTGCGCCTTGATCGGAACGCCGGCGTCCATCAGTGCCAGGCAGCCGCCGCACACCGATGCCATCGACGACGAGCCGTTGGATTCGGTGATCTCCGACACCAGGCGAATGGTGTAGGCAAATTCGTCATCCTTCGGCAGGACCGGGATCAGCGCGCGCTTGGCGAGGCGGCCGTGGCCGATTTCGCGGCGCTTGGGGCTGCCCACGCGACCGGTTTCGCCGGTGGCGAACGGAGGCATGTTGTAGTGGAGCATGAAGCGGTCGCGGTATTCGCCGGCGAGCGCGTCGATGATCTGCTCATCGCCCTTGGTGCCCAGCGTGGCAACCACCAGCGCCTGGGTTTCACCACGGGTGAAGATGGCCGAGCCGTGGGCGCGCGGCAGCACCGACGAACGGATCTCGATCGGGCGCACCGTGCGGGTATCGCGGCCATCGATGCGCGGCTCGCCCGACAGCACCTGGCTGCGCACGATCTTGGCTTCGATGTCGAACAGCACGTTGCCCACTTCGACCTTGTCGGCTTCCACGCCGGCTTCGGCCAGCTTGGCCGTCACGGAGGCGTAGACTTCCTTGAGCTTCTGGCTGCGAGCCGACTTCTGGCGCAGCTGGTAGGCGTCCTGCAGCAGCGGCAGGGCGATCTCGCCAACCTTGGCGATCAGCGCTTCGTTCTTCGGTGCGGCGGTCCAGTCCCACTCCGGCTTGCCGCCGTCGCGCACCAGCTCATGGATGGCGTTGATGGCGGTCTGCATTTGCTCGTGGCCATAGACCACGGCGCCCAGCATCACTTCTTCCGACAGCTGGCGGGCTTCCGACTCCACCATCAGCACGGCGCGCTCGGTACCGGCAACCACGAGGTCCAGTTCCGATGCGGCGATCTGCGAGCGGGTCGGGTTCAGCAGGTACTGGCCGTCCTTGTAGCCAACGCGCGCTGCGCCAACCGGGCCGCTGAACGGAATGCCCGACACTGCCAGGGCAGCCGACGCGCCGATCAGGGCGGGGATATCCGCCGGCACTTCCGGGTTCAACGACAGCACGTGGATGACCACTTGCACTTCGTTGTAGAAACCTTCCGGGAACAGCGGGCGCAGCGGACGGTCGATCAGGCGCGAGGTCAGCGTCTCGTTTTCCGACGGACGGCCTTCACGCTTGAAGAAGCCACCGGGGATCTTGCCGGCGGCGTAGGTCTTTTCGATGTAGTCGACGGTCAGCGGGAAGAAGTCCTGGCCGGCCTTGGGCGACTTGGCAGCGACAACGGTGGCGAGCACCACGGTGTCTTCAATGTCGACGATCACGGCACCGCCAGCCTGGCGGGCAATCTCGCCAGTTTCCAGGCGCACCTTGTGCTGGCCCCACTGGAATTCCTTGACGATCTTATTGAACATGGTCATGAGCGTTCCTTTAATTCGCGCTTGCACGCTTGTGCAACGCCCGCGTTAGCAGCCGCGGGCGAACTGCCGGATCATCGTCGGTCGCAGTTGCAGGGAAGTGCTATGCCATTCCAGTGCGGCACCTGCTCAGTTGGTGCTCAGGTGGATACCGCCCTGGAATGACACAAAACCCCGTTTCCTTGCCCGACTCCGGTATTTGAATGACTGCAGACGAATCACTGCAGAAAAAGCTAAAGAACGAAGTAACTTACTCCGTTGCACGTCTTGGCGCAACGGGCGCCCGCCCCGGGGGGGGGGGGGCCCCCNCATGGCGCCATCAAGTGAAAAACAAATCACTTTAAGCGATTCAAGGCATCGACCTTCCGGCCGCAAAAACAAAATGCCTGCATCAGCGGGGCTGACGCAGGCATTCGTGGCTCACGCGAAGGCGTGCAGTGCATCCATTCGTGCTGCCATCCGGACGGTCCTGGCTGCTTACTTACGCAGGCCGAGCTTCTCGATCAGCGAACGATAACGGTCGGCATCGTTGGCCTTGAGGTAGTCCAGCAGGCGGCGACGACGGCTCACCATGCGCAGCAGACCGCGGCGGCTGTGGTGATCCTTCATGTTGGCCTTGAAGTGGGGGGTCAGTTCGTTGATGCGGTTGGTCAGCAGGGCGACCTGGACTTCCGGGCTACCGGTGTCGTTGGCGGCGCGTGCGAACTGCTTGATGACTTCGGTCTTGCTGTTGATTTCGGCTACTGCCATGGTGATTTCCTTTTCACTTGCGAACGCTACAGCGCGGAATGTGCCGTATGCGTCGTGCCTTTGATGTTGCTGTCAGGCAATTTCCGTCCTGGCCGGACCGATTGAGCAACCGGTTGACCTTGACAGCCGGCGATTATAGCGGAAATTGGGATGGAGATGGAATTTGCCCGGTTGCGGACTGGTTGCCCCCCACCGAATCTCCGCTAAAACCTCTCCATCTTGCAACTGGTGGACAGTGTAGTCTGGGCGGACTTCAGCTTCCTGACAGTCCGGAACCCATACCCCGATCCTTCGTTATCAAACCGCACATCCCCGCCCTGCCGCTCCATCACGGAAACATAAAGCGGCTGCAGCACCTGATGGTCATCGGCCCGGATAGTCGCCTCATGAAAATCGTTGACATAGCGCATACCCTCGAGCGCCCGCGCCACCTTGACGGCATCCGTCGACCCTGCCTTCTCGATCGCCCGGGCCAGCATCTCCACCATCATCTGCATGCGCAGGTGCACGTAGTCGTCCTTGGGCTCCGGGTAGCGCGCCCGGAACGCCTGGTAGAACGCATCCGAAGCCGCGCCGCCCACGTTCGGATGCCACTCGGCCACCGCCAGCACCCGCCCGACCCCGGCGTCGCCCATGGCCGCCGGCGCGCCCAGGCCATTGCCATAGAACGTGTAGAACTTGGCCTTCAGTCCGCCTTCGCGCGCTGCCTTGACCATCAGCGTGAGATCGTTGCCCCAGTTGCCCGTAATCACGGCGTCCGCGCCGCTGGCCTTGATCTTGGCGATATACGGGGCGAAATCCTTGATCTTGCCAATTGGATGAAACTCGTCGCCCACGATGCGCAACTCCGGGCGCTTGGCGGCCAGCATCTCGCGTGCCGAACGAGCCACCTGATGGCCAAAACTGTAATCCTGGTCGATCAGGTACACGCGCCGCACGCTGGTATCGGCGCGGATGACCTCGGTTAGCGCCTGCATACGCATGTCGGCACTCGCATCGAAGCGGAAGTGCCAGAAACTGCAGCTTTCGTTGGTCAGCGCGGGATCGACCGCGGAATAGTTGAGAAAGAGCACGCGCGCCTCGGGCTGGCGCGCGTTGTGCCGATTGATGGCGCCAACCAGCGCGCCGGCCACCGCCGAACTGTTGCCTTGCAGGACAAAGGGGATGTTCCTGTCCACCAGGCCGCGCAACTGGATCAGGCTCTCGTCGACATTGCCCTTGCTATCGAAGGTAACGAGTTCAAAGGGACGCGGGCCCTCGGCAGTCTTGACGCCGCCACGCGCGTTGACGCGATCGATGGCAATCCGCAGGTTGCGCACAACGGCATCGCCTGCGTTGGCAAAGGGACCGGACAACCCCTCGATCATGCCGAGACGGATCGGCTCCTGCGCGCCGGCTCCTGCCGCCACCGCGAGCAAGCAAGCTGCCAGCCATCTTTTACACCACATCGAGAGACCTCCCGCTAAAGCGCTGCATGGTAAGCCAGGGACCAGGCGGAGGCAAATGGGCGCGCCTTCGCGGTAAGACGCGGAGTTGAGCGAGAATAGCCCAAGTGGCGGCGAAAATAGAGGAAGTTGAAGGGAAGAACGCAGGACCAGCGGTCGCCGGCTCCTGTATTCGGCCCCAAGCCGGCGCATGCCGGCGCGCGGACGCTAGCACCGGAGCTGGCACCAGCGCTTTTGCCAGCGCTTCTTCCAGTTGAAGGCAAGTCCCGCGAGCCCAAGCAGGCAACTGGCCGTCAATGTTCAATTTCAATTTCTATTTCGATGGCGGCGGCGTGCTGCGCCAGACCCAGATCACGCCCGCCCCCCCTCGCCAACGGGCCTGACCGGCGCCGGTGAGGTGTGACCGGCGCCGTTCGTCGAGCGTGCGCAGAACGCAAAACGCCCGCCGTCGTCCTCGTGGGAACGCGGCGGGCCGATTCAAGCCCCGCTGCCGCTTAGGCCGCGGGCTTACCGGTCAGATCGGGATCAGATCTGCGGGTTGATCTTCTGCACGGCCTTATCGTGCAGCTTGTTCAAGGCAGCCAGGTAGGCCTTGGCCGAAGCGGCCACGATATCGGGATCGGTGCCCACGCCGTTGACGATGCGCCCGCCCTTGGACAAGCGGACCGTTACCTCGCCCTGGGCCTGCGTGCCGGCGGTAATGGCATTGACGGAATACAGCACCAGTTCGGCGCCGCTGTTGACCTTGCCTTCAATCGCGTGCAGCGTGGCATCGACCGGACCGTTGCCCTCGCCTTCCCCGGTCAGCTCGTGGCCGTCCATATTGAACACCACGCGCGCATGCGGGCGCTCGCCGGTTTCGGAGTGCTGCGACAGGGAGATAAAGCGGAAGTGCTCGTTGACGTCGTGTGCCTCGTCGGAAACGATGGCCATGATGTCTTCGTCGAAGATCTCGGACTTCTGGTCGGCCAGTTCCTTGAAGCGGGTGAACGCGGCGTTGACTTCGCTCTCGCTTTCCAGTTCGATGCCGAGTTCCTGCAGGCGCTGCTTGAAGGCATTGCGGCCCGAGAGCTTGCCCAGCACGATCTTGTTGGCGGTCCAGCCCACATCTTCGGCGCGCATGATCTCGTAGGTATCGCGCGCCTTCAGCACGCCATCCTGGTGGATACCCGAAGCATGGGCGAACGCGTTGGCGCCGACCACGGCCTTGTTGGGCTGCACCACGAAGCCGGTGATCTGCGATACCAGCTTGGAGGCCGGCACGATCTGCGTGGTGTCCACACCGACGTCGAGGTCGAAGTAGTCGCGGCGCGTCTTCACCGCCATCACCACTTCTTCCAGGCTGGTATTGCCGGCGCGCTCGCCCAGGCCGTTGATGGTGCACTCGACCTGGCGCGCGCCGCCGAGCTTGACTGCTGCCAGCGAGTTGGCCACCGCCATGCCGAGGTCGTTATGGCAATGCACGGACCAGATGGCCTTGTCGGAATTGGGGATGCGCTCGCGCACCGAGCGGATCAGCCCCGCATAGCCTTCCGGCACGGCATAACCCACGGTATCCGGCAGGTTGATGGTGGTAGCGCCTTCACGAATCACGCCTTCAAGCACGCGGCACAGGAAATCCATGTCCGAACGGCTGCCGTCTTCGGGCGAAAACTCGATATCGTCGGTGAACTGGCGCGCAAAGCGTACCGCCAGGATGGCCTGCTCATAGACCTGGTCCGGCGTCATGCGCAGCTTCTTTTCCATATGCAGCGCCGAAGTGGCGATGAAGGTATGGATGCGGAAGGCGTTGGCCGGTTTCAGCGCCTCCGCCGCGCGCGCGATATCGCGGTCGTTGGCGCGGGCCAGCGAACAGATGGTCGAATCCTTGACGACCTGCGCGATGGAGCGGATCGCTTCAAAGTCGCCGTTGGAGCTGGCCGCAAAGCCGGCTTCGATCACGTCGACCTTCAGGCGCTCCAGCTGCCGCGCGATGCGGATCTTTTCCTCGCGGGTCATGGAGGCGCCTGGCGACTGTTCGCCGTCGCGCAAGGTGGTGTCGAAAATAATGAGTTTGTCGGACATGAGTGGGGCTCCTGGGCTTATCTTTGTATCGGGCGAATCAAGTTGCTGTCTCGGCATTCGCCGTGTTGTTTTGCTGTGCTGCTGTATTGGTGCTGAATGCAAAACGCCCCGGCGTGCAGTGATGCAGGCCGGGGCGTTTTATGAATCCTGTGTGACTTGGCGCGAGGGTCTTGGCTTCCCTCAGCGCAAACGCGTCCCGACCTGATGACCTAGTAGGCCACCTAGAATGGTGCGGGCGAGTAGAGTTTGGCGCGAAATCATGTCAGCGACTATAGCCGAGATGCCGGGCGTGTGCAATATGGTCGCGTGAATCGGGGTGATAGCCGGGAAGAAAGGCCCCAGGGGCGCCCTGCCCCCCGGGATGCCAGGCGTCAGGCCTTGGGCGGGATGCGCAGCTTCTGGCCCGGATAGATCTTGTCCGGATGCGACAACATGGGCTGGTTGGCCTCGAAAATGGTGGTGTATAGCGCACCATTGCCATAGGCCGCCTGGGAAATCGCCCACAAAGTGTCGCCCTTGACCACCGTATGCCATGTCGACTCGATCGAGTCGACATTGACCGACATCTTGTCCTCGACCTTCTCCACGCCCTGGACATTGCCGCAGCACAGGACGATCTTCTCGCGGGTCGCCTGATCCGGCGCCACGCCGAACACCGTCACCAGCGCCTGTGCACCGTCAACCTGCACCATCAACCCGGTGGCATCCAGGTTCATCTGCTTGATGTAGCCCTCGATGGCATCGCCAGCCGCGCGGTTGGCCGCATCGACGTCCGCCGACGGTGCATCGGCCGGAGCCTCGGCCGGCGCGGCCTTGGCTGCGCCGCCGCCGAACAGTTTCTCTCCTGCTTCCTTGATGAAGTCGAGCATGCCCATGAGAACCTCCAGTTGGTCAGTGATAAGTGGACAACAGTGGATACAACAAACCACGGCAAACCGCGCCGCTAGCCTGCGCCCCGGCCTTTGCGGGCCAGACAGCGCAGAGTTCTGGAAAACAAAAAGTAAAAAGGCGCCGTAGCGCCTCTTTACCGACCTGCCGTCAGGAACGTTCGTTCCCGCCGTCCCGCGCCGTCCGGATGCCTGCCGGCTTGCCATGCAACGCATGCCAGCCCCATAGCAGGTAACCGGAAATGGCGTATGCCACGAACAGCCCGAACAACGCCACCGGCGGATCCGTCGAGACCACAACAAACAGCACCAGCACCAGCACCATCATGCCGAAAGGCACGCGGTAGCGAACATCGAGCGCCTTGCCGCTGTAGAACGGCGCGTTGGAGACCATCGAAAGCCCGGCATACAGCGTGATGCCGAATGCCACCCACGGCATCCACAGTTCCTTTACCGGCAACTTGTTGTCGATTACCAGCCAGACAAAGCCGGCCACCAGCGCCGCCGCCGCCGGGCTGGGCAGCCCCTGGAAGAAGCGCTTGTCGACCACGCCGATGTTGGCGTTGAAACGTGCCAGCCGCAGTGCCGCGCACGTGCAGTAGACAAACGCGGCGATCCAGCCCCACTTGCCCAGGTCGTGCAGGATCCACTCGTACATCACCAGCGCCGGTGCAACCCCGAATGAGGTCATGTCCGACAACGAGTCATATTGCTCGCCGAATGCGCTCTGCGTGTTGGTGATGCGCGCCACGCGGCCATCCATGCCATCCAGCACCATGGCGGCGAAGATGGCGATGGCCGCGCTGTCGAAGCGCATGTTCATGGCCTGCACGATAGCGAAAAACCCGGCGAACAGCGCCGCCGTGGTAAATGCGTTGGGCAGCAGGTAGATACCGCGCCGGCGCGGGCGCACGTACTCGATATCGTGATCGTCGCCAGCTTCGTCGTCGAAGTCGCCGGGTTCGTTGCCGCGCAGCTGATTGTGGCGGAAAGGACGCAAGTTCGTCACGTTGCCATTGCTAACGCGCTTGTTGCGTCGATTGAAAGCACCCATGCCTGTTCTCCAGTGGGTCCGGTGTATTCCGGCCTGGCCGGATTAATCCAGTTCGGCCAGGATGGTCGACGAGGCCGACACTTTTTCGCCAATGGTGACGCGCGGGCGCGCGTCCACCGGCAGGTAGACGTCGACGCGCGAGCCAAAGCGGATGAATCCATAGCGCTGGCCCCGCGACAGCGTTTCGCCAACCCGGGTATAGCAGAGGATGCGGCGGGCCACCAGGCCGGCCACCTGTACCAGCGTCACCACCTTGCCGTCAGCGGCACGGCGGATGACCACGGCGTTGCGTTCGTTCTCCAGCGAGGCCTTGTCGAGGTCGGCGTTGACGAACTTGCCGGGGAAATACTCGACCTTCTCTACCTTGCCATCCACGGAGACGCGGTTGGAGTGTACGTTGAACACGTTCATGAAGACACTGATCTTCAGCGCCTCGCGTCCCGCGTAGGGGTCCATGGTCTTCTCGACCACCACGATGCGGCCGTCGGCGGGGGCCAGGACAGCGTTCGGCTGGGCCGGGATTGGCCGCGGCGGATCGCGGAAAAACTGCAGCACGAACAGCGTAATGATCCACAGCGGCAAGGCCCACCAGAAGCCAGCGCTGACCTGCACCAGCAGCGAGATGACAAAGGCGCCGGCCAGAAATGGCCAGCCTTCACGGGCGATCAGCGGATGAGGATAGTTCATGCAGTGCTTGGATAGAGGAATAAAGTCTGACAAGGATAACAAAAAGCCGTTCAGTCCCCGCCCGAATAACCCCTCGAAGCGGGGATATTGCGCGGAATACTGAACGGCTGCGGCCCGCGCCGTCAGCGGCGGCGGGCCGTCGGGCTGCAATACAGCTTAGTTCTTCGACTGGTCGACCAGCTTGTTCTTTGCGATCCAGGGCATCATGGCGCGCAGCTTGGCACCCACTTCCTCGATCTGGTGCTCGGCCGTCAGGCGGCGGCGCGAGATCAGGGTCGGGGCGCCGACCTTGTTTTCCAGCAGGAAGCTCTTGGCGTATTCGCCGGTCTGGATGTCGGTCAGGCATTGCTTCATGGCCTTCTTGGTCTCCTCGGTCACGACGCGCGGGCCGGTGACGTATTCGCCGTATTCGGCGTTGTTGGAGATCGAGTAGTTCATGTTGGCGATGCCGCCTTCATAGATCAGGTCGACGATCAGCTTGAGTTCGTGCAGGCACTCGAAGTAGGCCATTTCCGGCGCGTAGCCGGCTTCCACCAGCGTTTCGAAGCCAGCCTTGATCAGCTCGACGGTACCGCCGCACAGCACGGCCTGCTCGCCGAACAGGTCGGTTTCGGTTTCTTCGCGGAAGTTGGTTTCGATGATGCCGGCGCGGCCGCCGCCGTTGGCGGTAGCGTACGACAGGGCGATGTCACGGGCGGCGCCGGACTTGTCCTGGTGCACGGCGATCAGGTGGGGCACGCCGCCGCCTTGGGCGTAGGTGGAGCGCACGGTGTGGCCCGGGGCCTTCGGGGCGATCATGATCACGTCGAGGTCGGCGCGCGGGATCACGGCACCATAGTGCACGTTGAAGCCGTGGGCGAAGGCCAGTGCCGCGCCTTGCTTGATGTTGTCATGCACTTCGTTCTTGTACACGTCGGCGATCTGCTCGTCCGGCAGCAGGATCATGACCACGTCGGCGTCCTTGACGGCGTCGGCCACTTCCTTGACCTGCAGGCCGGCGTTGACGGCCTTGTTCCACGATGCGCCGCTCTTGCGCAGGCCGACCGTCACCTTGACGCCGGAGTCGTTCAGGTTCTGCGCGTGGGCGTGGCCTTGCGAGCCGTAGCCGATGATGGTGACGTTCTTGCCCTTGATCAGGGAGAGGTCGGCGTCCTTGTCGTAAAACACTTTCATGATAATTCCTTCGATCTTTCGTTTTCGTGTGTCGGGTTGGCGGCTACCGCCCGGCTAGTGCCGGCACCGGCGCCGCCGCTGGATACTGCAATCGGGTTCAGACCTTCAGGATGCGCTCGCCGCGGCCAATGCCCGAGCCGCCGGTACGGACGGTCTCGAGGATGGCGGCGCGGTCGATGGCGTCGAGGAAGGCATCCAGCTTGCCGCCGTTGCCGGTCAGCTCGATGGTGTAGGTCTTCTCGGTGACGTCGATGATGCGGCCGCGGAAGATGTCGGCGGTGCGCTTCATTTCCTCGCGCTCCTTGCCCACCGCGCGCACCTTGACGAGCATCAGCTCGCGCTCGATGTGCGCGCCTTCGGTCAGGTCCACCACCTTGACCACTTCCACCAGGCGGTTCAGGTGCTTGGTGATCTGCTCGATCACGTCGTCCGAGCCGCTGGTGACGATGGTCATGCGCGACAGCGAAGCGTCTTCGGTGGGTGCCACCGTCAACGTCTCGATGTTGTAGCCGCGCGCCGAGAACAGGCCAACCACGCGCGACAGCGCGCCGGGTTCATTTTCCAGCAGGACCGAAATGATATGTCGCATTACAGGTCCTCCGCGCCAAGCAGCATTTCGGAGATACCCTTGCCGGCCTGCACCATCGGCCACACGTTTTCAGTCGGGTCGGTCTGGAAATCAAGGAACACGGTACGGTCTTTCAGGCGGAACGCTTCGCGCAGGGCGGGCTCGACATCTGCCGTCTTTTCGATGCGCATGCCGATATGGCCATAGGCCTCGGCCAGCTTGACGAAGTCGGGCAGCGCATCCATGTAGGAGTGCGAGTAGCGGTTGTCGTACTCGATTTCCTGCCACTGGCGCACCATGCCGAGATAGCGGTTGTTGAGCGCGCAGATCTTCACCGGGGTGTCGTACTGCAGGCAGGTCGACAGTTCCTGGATGTTCATCTGGATCGAGCCTTCGCCGGTGATGGTCACCACTTCCTTCTCGGGGAAGGCTTTCTTGATGCCCATCGCGTACGGCAGGCCCACGCCCATCGTGCCCAGGCCGCCGGAATTGATCCAGCGGCGCGGCTCGTTGAACTTGTAGAACTGCGCGGCCCACATCTGGTGCTGGCCCACGTCCGAGCAGACAAAGGCGTCGCCGTGGGTCAGTTCCCAGATCTTTTCCACCACGTACTGCGGCTTGATGATCTCGGATTCGCGGTCGTACTTGAGGCAGTCCACCGAACGCCACTGCTCGATCTGCTCCCACCACTTGGCCAGGGCCTCGCGCTTGGGCTTCACGTCGCTGGCCTGCAGCTGCGCGATCAGTTCCTGCAGCACGTCCTTGACGTGGCCCACGATGGGAATGTCGACCTTGACCCGCTTCGAGATGGAAGACGGATCGATGTCGATATGGATGATCTTGCGCGGCTGCGAGGTGAAGTGAGCCGGATTGCCGATCACGCGGTCGTCGAAACGGGCGCCGATGGCAATCAGCACGTCGCAGTTCTGCATGGCCATATTGGCTTCATACGTGCCGTGCATGCCGAGCATGCCGACGAACTGCTTGCTGGTGCCAGGGAACGAGCCGAGACCCATCAGCGTGTTGGTGACCGGATGGCCGGTCAGCGCGGCAAGCTGGCGCAGCTCCTCGCTGGCGTTGGCCAGCACCACCCCGCCGCCTGCGTAGATGAACGGACGTTCGGCGCCCTGCAACAGCGCGAGCGCCTTGCGGATCTGGCCCGAATGGCCCTTGTTCACCGGACTGTACGAGCGCATGTCGATCGACTTGGGGTACTCGTACTTGCAGGAATTGCGGGAAACGTCCTTGGGAATATCGACGACAACCGGGCCAGGACGGCCGGTCGCGGCGATATAGAACGCCTTCTTGATGGTCGAAGCGAGATCGCGGACGTCCTTGACCAGGAAGTTGTGCTTGACGATGGGGCGGGTGATGCCGACCGTGTCGCATTCCTGGAAAGCATCCTGCCCGATGGCGTGCGTCGGCACGTTGCCGGTGATGATCACCATCGGGATCGAGTCCAGGTAGGCCGTGGCAATGCCCGTCACCGCATTGGTGACGCCGGGACCGGAGGTCACCAGGGCGCAGCCCACCTTGCCGGTCGCACGCGCATAGCCGTCTGCGGCATGAACCGCGGCCTGCTCGTGGCGCACCAGGATGTGCTCGATCTTCTTTTGCTTGTAAAACTCGTCGTAGATATACAGCACTGCGCCGCCGGGGTAGCCCCAGACGTACTCGACGCCTTCTTCGGCAAGTGCGTGAACGAGAATTTCCGCCCCGATCATTTCGGGTGCGGCAGATGAATTGCTGTCTGCGTGGAATTCCGCGCTGGGCATGTTCATTTCAGTCCTTTGCAATTTTCGGCAAAAAATTGTTCGGATGCTCTCTGCCGGGCTTGTGGCACGGGTTCAAGCGGTGCGCGTCTGCATGGAAGACCGCCTCATAAGCGGCCGGATGAGACAACCACTGATGTCGTGTGAACCAGCGATGATACTGTATTGGATCAGGCTGGTCTACGGGCTTTTTTCATCCCGGGGGCTTCGCGCAAAATTCGGGAACGCGCCACCCACTACCCTACCCCGCGCCTGAATGACCACAAGAGAGAACAAGGATGGTCACAGGGGGGGTTATTTGCTAGCATCCCACCATTTTGGACGTGCAAGAAGCCGTTTTCTGCACATCCGTCGGCCAAGGCCCCACCGTCTGTACCCCGCCTGCATGGCTACCGATCAGGAACTATCCGACTTTCTCGCCAGCGTCGAGCGGCGCGCCTTCAAGCAGGCCGTGTTTGCGGTGCGCGACGACGAAGCCGCCCTGGACATTGTCCAGGACGCGATGATCAAGCTCGCCGAAAAATATGGCGACAAGAACGCCGCGGAACTCGCGCCGCTGTTCCAGCGCATACTGCAAAACACCATCCACGACTGGTTCCGCCGCCAGAAAGTGCGCAATACCTGGGTCACGCTGTTTTCCAACCTGCGCGACGACCGCGAAGGCGAGGATAATGACCTGCTCGACACTTTCGAGGCCGAGATCGGCACCGAATCCGCCGAGAGCAGCGCCGACAAGGTCGAGCGCGCCCAGACCATGCACATCATCGAACAGGAGATCCAGCGCTTGCCGGCACGTCAACGCGAAGCCTTCCTGATGCGTTACTGGGAGGATATGGACGTCGCGGAAACGGCTGCTGTCATGGGATGCTCCGAAGGCAGCGTCAAGACGCACTGTTCCCGTGCCACGCACACACTGGCGCAGGCATTGCGAGCGCGGGGGGTCCGACTATGAGCACGAGAAACGAAAAAGAAATCAACGAACGCCGCCTGGCACACGAGATTCGCACGGCACTGGATGCCTCGGCGAATGCGTTGCCCGACAATGTGACCGACCGGCTCGCCGCCGCGCGGCGGATAGCGCTGTCCCGCAAGAAGGCGCAGGCCGCCGTTGCCGCGCCGCAACTGGCCACGGCCGGGCTGCACACGGTCTCCTTCGACGAGGATGACTCGCCGCTGCATCGCGCAGGCGCATGGCTGCGCCGCCTCGGACTGGTGTGGACGCTGGTGGCCCTGGCCGCCGGACTGATCGGCATTTACCACTGGCAGCAGCAGCAGCGCGTCGATGAGCTCGCGGATGTGGATGCCGCCATGCTGCTCGACGATCTCCCGCCCACGGCCTATGCCGACCAAGGCTTCCACGTGTTCCTGAAGCGCGGCCAGTAACATGACCAGCGCCCACCTCAACCCCGACGCACCGCGCCGGCGGCTGGCAGCCTTGCTGCTGGCCGGGATGGCTGCCGCCGTCACTTTGTACCTGGGGCCGCTTACGTGCCACGCACAGGGTGGCCGCGCGCCCGCTGCCGCCGCCGTCGCAAACGCCCATCCGGCCTGGGAGGAACTCAACCCCGTGCAGCAGCGCGTTCTGGAGCCGCTGGCCGGGGAGTGGAACACCTTCCCCGAGTTGAACAGGCGGAAATGGCTGCAGATCGCAGAGCGCTATCCAAAGTTTTCGCCCGCCGAACAGGCACGCCTGCAGACGCGCATGACCGAATGGGTCAAGATGACACCGCAGCAACGCCGCCTGGCCCGCGAAAACTACCAGATCACGCGTTCGGTGCCGGCCCAGAAGAAGGCCGAAGCCTGGGACAAGTACCAGCAGTTGCCGGAAGAGCAGAAGAAGAACCTGGCGGCGGCCGAGAAGGTGCCACGCCGTCCGGGCGCGGTCAGCGCACTGCCTTCGGGCAAGCGGCTGCCCGCCGAGACCACGCGGCAATTGCACCTGGAAAAGAAGGCGCCGGCCAGCGCCACCTCCAACGCCAGGCGCACGCCGGCACCCAAAGCCGCCCCACTGGCGCCTGAGCCCCAGGCCACCTCGACGGCCGTCGCCGCGGCCCCGGCGACGGACACCCCGCGCGAGGCCGCCACCGAAGCCGCCGCCAGCAGTGCCGCCAGTGCCACCAGCCCTGACGAGCCGGTGCGCCGCTGAGAACCTGCGGTAGCGCTGCCCGTACCGCCATACCCTGACGATCCCGGCTTTTGGCATAATGCCGCTTGTGCTGCCTCAGCCGCGCTTGTTTCCTGGCTGGCGGCCCTGCTTCGCCGCCCGGCTCGCCGTGGACGCCGCTGCCGCGAATGACTTGGGAGTCATGGGATCCCGCCGGATCCCATCATCCGGCAGCCTTATTTACCAGGCGGCGCGCTGCCCGCTCAGGCATCACCGCCGAGCCGGCGCCGGACCCCGCCGTTTTCCCGTCTGATCGCCATGCCTGCCGTCACCACGCCAAAATCCAACGCCAAGCCGGCTGCATCCGCCGCGCCAGCCGGCCCTGTGGGGCCGGGCCAGGCGCCGACGATCCGCCGCCGCATCGCCTGCATGCTGTACGAGGGCGTGTTGCTGTTCGGCGTGCTGAGCGCCTCTACCGGGCTCTACCTGCTGGCGCGCCCTGGGCTGCAGCAACTGGACCTGGACGGCCGCTTCACCATGCAATGCTGGAGCTTCCTGGTGCTGGGCTGCTATTTCGTCTGGTTCTGGCAGCGCAACGGCCAGACCCTGGCCATGCAGACCTGGCGCATGCGCGTGGAGACGGCCTCGGGAACGCCCCCGCGCTGGCCGCAGGCGGCGCTGCGCTACCTGCTGGCATGGCTGTGGCTGCCACCTTCGGCGGCGGCCGGCCACTTCCTCGGCCTCGTCAAGGGCCCCTTCATTGGCGTGCTGTGCGCCGGACTGCTGCTCTGGATCCTGCTGGCCTGGCTGGACCCCAGGCGGCAGTTCCTGCACGACCGCCTCGCCCGCACCCGCCTGACCGACCTGCGCCCGCCCAAGCCATGAACCTGTCGGCCGCCGCCTTGCGCCGCACCGCGGTGGCATTGCAGGCCGCCGCAGCACTGGGCTGCGCCACCGCACTCCATGACTGGCATGACTGGTCCCTTGCCCCAGCCCTGCTGGCCGGCATCGGCGTGGTGCTAGCGGTGCTAGGGCTGGCCGTCGCCGGCGCCTTTGCCATTTCCCAGCGCGGCATCGGCGAGCCCGCCAAGGCCCGCCCGCCGCTCCCGCGCGCCTTGCTGGACACCCGGCCGGCGCCGTTGACGCTGCCGCGGGCGCTGGCCTGCTACTTGCGCGAATACGCCGCTGTGTTCCGCATGTTCAACTGGCTGCAGCCGTTCTGTTCGCACCGGCGCCTCCGCCCGGCCAATGCGCCGAGTTCGCGTCCGCCGCTGCTGCTGGTGCACGGCTACGGCTGCAACCATGCGGTCTGGCTCGATATGCAGCCCGCCCTGGCGGCGGCCGGCTATCACTGCGAGGCGATCGACCTGGACCCGGTCTTCGGCGACATCGATCACTATGCCCTCGAAGTGCGCGCCGCCATGGCACGCATTGCCGCCACCACCGGCCAGCCTCCGCTGCTGCTCTGCCACAGCATGGGCGGCCTGGCCGCGCGTGCCGCGCTGGCCGGCAGGGGTGCGCCGCCCCCGTGCCGCGGCATCGTCACGCTGGGCACCCCGCACCACGGCTGCGCGCTGGCCCGCTACGGCGGCGGTTTCAACGCGCGCCAGATGCGCTGCGGCAGCGCCTGGCTGCGCGCGCTGGCGGCGCGGGAAACGCCCCGCCAGCGCGCCGCGCTGGTGTCGATCTTCAGCTGGCACGACTCCATCGCGGGCCCGGCCGGCACATCCTGGCTGGAAGGCGCCCATCACGTTCCCCTGGCCGCCATCGGCCATGTCAGCCTGTTGCGGCACCCGCAGGCCACGCAGGCCGTGCTGTGCGCGCTTGCGCAGTTGTCGGCGGTGGCGCCGGCGGCCTGAGCCGCCGGCGGACGTTGCCGGGTTTCGATTTCGGCACTGTTGGCCTTTGCAGCCAAGGGCTGTCGCCGTTTCTTGTACGGCGCTGGTTGTTTGAAGCCCAAACCCTGCATCGTACAAAGTGGCAACCGCCAGGACCCGGCACGCAGCGCCCCTCATCGCGCATGGCATCCTCGCAACGGTCATATGACGTTCATGTTTCCGTCACTGCTCCGTCACGCGCGGCTGGCCCAATGCAGCCATCGTCGCTACCGGGGCCGCCATGGTTCAAGCTCTTCGTTCTGCCTGCGGACGTCTGGCCAAGGCCACGTATTTGCTGGGCAGACGCACCACCGAGTCTCAATCCCTGCCCGCCGCGCTGGCCGCATTCATGCCACCGGGCAGTACCTTGCAGCAACGGCCTCCCGCGCGTACCGCCACCTCTCCCGCCCCCGCCAATCCCGCCCCGCCGGACACCACAGTCCAAACCCCGCACCCTTCGCACCCGATCCGCCATTACCGTGCCATCTGGCTGTCCGACATCCATCTCGGCACGCCCGGCTGCCAGGCCGGCTACCTGCTCGACTTCCTCAAGCACAATGAATCGGACCAGCTCTACCTGGTCGGCGACATCATCGACGGCTGGCAATTGCGCCGCGGCTGGTACTGGCCGCAAAGCCACAACGACGTGGTGCAGAAGCTGCTGCGCAAGGCGCGCAAGGGCACCGAGGTGATCTACGTGCCGGGCAACCACGATGAGGTGGCGCGCCAGTTCGACGGCCTCGCCTTCGGCGACATCACGGTGCGCGAAGACGCCATCCACGTCACCGCTGCCGGCCGCAGGCTGTGGGTGGTGCACGGCGACCTGTTCGATGGCGTGGTGCAGCACGCGCGCTGGCTGGCCTACCTGGGCGACTCGCTCTACACGCTGATCCTGGCCATCAATCGCCACTTCAACCGCATCCGTGCCCGTCTCGGCTTCCCGTACTGGTCGCTGTCGCAATACCTGAAGCACCAGGTCAAGAACGCGGTGAATTACATCAACTCGTTCGAGCAGGCGATGGTGGACGAAGCGCGCCGGCGCGGCTGCGACGGCGTGGTGTGTGGCCATATCCACAAGGCCGAGATCCGCGAGGTGGACGGCCAGCTCTACTGCAACGACGGCGACTGGGTGGAGAGCCTGTCCGCCCTGGTGGAAACCCAGGACGGCGAGCTGCAGATCGTCTACTGGACCACCCTGCTCGATGCACCGGCCACGGCAAGCCGCCGCGCCACCGCCACGGCCTGACAAGGCTCGATGCACTCGCCAATCAACTTGATCGCCCTGGCGCCGCCGGGGCCCGTCACCCACGCGGCCCGGCCGCAAGGAGCACGCATGAAGATCCTGATCGTCACCGATGCCTGGGAGCCGCAGGTCAATGGCGTGGTACGCACACTCAAGTCCACCCGCCGCGAGCTGATCGCGATGGGACACACGGTGGAACTGATCACCCCGCAGGAATTCCGCACCATTCCTTGCCCGACCTATCCCGAGATCGCGCTGTCCCTTTTCGCCGGCGCCAAGGTCAGGGAGCGTATCCGGTCCTTCGCGCCGGATGCCCTGCACATTGCCACCGAGGGACCACTGGGGCTGGCGGCGCGCCGCCATGCGATCCGTGACCAGCTGCCCTTCACCACGGCGTACCACACGCGCTTCCCCGAGTACGTGCAGGCGCGCTTCGGCATCCCGCTGGCGTGGACTTATCGCTTCCTGCGCTGGTTCCACGGCCCGGCGCGCGCGGTGATGGCACCGACACCCGTGGTGCTGCAGGACCTGCGCAGATTCGGCATCACGCACGGCGTACTGTGGACCCGCGGCGTCGACCTGGATGTGTTCACCGCGCAGCACGTCAACGTGCTCAACACGGCGCACCCGATCTTTCTCTATGTGGGCCGCGTCGCCGTGGAAAAAAACGTCGAGGCCTTTCTCGCGCTGGACCTGCCGGGCTCCAAGTGGGTGGTCGGCGACGGACCGGCACTGGCGTCGCTACGTGCGCGCTATCCTGGTGCCAGCTACCTCGGGGTGCTGAGCCAGCAGGAACTGGCCAAGGTGTATGCTTCAGCCGACGTCTTCGTATTCCCCAGCCGCACCGATACGTTCGGGCTGGTCTTGCTCGAAGCGCTGGCCAGCGGCCTGCCGGTGGCCGCCTACCCGGTGACCGGGCCGATCGATGTGCTTGGCGACAGCGGCGCCGGGGTGATGCACGAAGACTTGCGCGAAGCTTGCCTGGAGGCGCTGCGCATCGACCGTGCCACCGCCCGCGCCCATGCCGAGCGGTTCTCGTGGCGTGCCGCCTCCGAGCAGTTCCTGACTCACCTGCAGCCGCTGCCGGCCGTGCGCGCGGCGCTGAACGGCAATGCCGCACGTACCCCATCCGAACATGCCGACTCCGCATAGCCCGCCGTCCGACCCGCACCGCCCGCCAGCGCCCCAGACCTCGGCGCCGGCCCAGGACTCGCCGAACAACGACTACACGATTGAGCAGAACCCCCACAAAGGCAATCGCGGCCTGGCAAGGGCCTGGCATGCCGGCATCAATTCGCTGTCCGGCCTGCGTTACGCGGTACTGGAAGAGAGCGCATTCCGCCAGGAACTGACGCTGGTGGCCATCCTGACACCCTGCGCCCTGCTGCTGCCAGTCGGCGTTGTCGAGCGCATCCTGCTGCTGGGCACCTTGCTGCTGGTGCTCATTGTGGAGTTGCTCAACTCCAGCGTGGAAGCCGCGGTCGATCGCATCTCGCTGGAGCGCCACAGCCTGTCCAAGCGCGCCAAGGACTTCGGCAGCGCCGCGGTGATGCTGGCGCTGGTGCTGTGCGGCGGAACCTGGCTCGCCATTGCCGGACCGATCGTGTTGGACTGGCTGCGGGCGCTGGCAGCCTGAGGGTGGGCGATTCCGACGTCAGACAGGGCGTCCGTGGCCGATACGGCATTGCGGCAAACGGCGATTGCTTATAATCGCCTTCAACTTACCGAATTGCCGGTCGCCCGGTCGCCCATGGAACCCAAACAGCAAACCGGCCCCCGCCGCACCCGGGACCGCATCCTAGACGTCTCCCTCCGCCTGTTCAACGAACTGGGCGAGCCCAACGTCACGACCACGACCATCGCGGAAGCCATGGAGATCAGCCCTGGCAATCTCTACTATCACTTCCGCAACAAGGACGACATCATCAACTCCATCTTCGTGCTGTTCGAGCAGGAGATGGAGCGCCGCCTCAAGATGCCCAACGACCGCAAGGCCACGCTGGACGAGAGCTGGGGCTACCTGCAGTACATGGCGGAGTTCATGTGGACTTACCGCTTCCTCTACCGCGACATCAACGACCTGCTGGCGCGCAACCGCATGCTTGAGACCAACTTCAAGCGCATCGTCGAGCAGAAAAAGCGCTTTGCGATAGAGATCTGCCGGCAGTTCCAGGAAGACGGCGAGATGGAAGCCACGCCCGAGCAGGTCGATGCCATCTGTACCAATATGGTCGTGGTAGCCACTTACTGGCTGTCCTTCCAGTTCGTGCAGCATCCGCGCCAGTACAACGATCCCGAACAGATTCGCGGCTACCTGCACGGCTCGAGTTATCACATCTTCTCGATCCTCGCTCCTTACCTGCGCGGCAAGGCCCGCCAGGCGTTCGACGTGCTGGCCCAGGAATACGCCGCCGCCAAGGCGGCACAAACTGCAAAGGAAAAAAAGTGAAGTCCGTTTGTATCTATTGCGGCTCCAGCCCCGGCAACCGCCCCGAATACGCCGCCGCGGCGCGCAACATGGGCAAGCTCCTGGCCGAGCGCGGCCTGGCGCTGGTCTATGGCGGGGGCAAGGTCGGGCTGATGGGCATCGTGGCCGATGCCGTGCTGGCGCACGGCGGCACCGCCATCGGCATCATTCCCGATGCGCTGATGCAAAAGGAAGTCGGCCATCGGGGCCTGACCGAGCTGCACGTGGTGCGCAACATGCACGAGCGCAAGCAGATGATGGCCGACCGCGCCGATGCCTTTATCGCCATGCCTGGCGGCGTCGGCACCTTCGAGGAACTGTTCGAGACCTTCACCTGGCTGCAACTGGGCTATCACGCCAAGCCGGTGGGCTTGCTCAATGTGGCCGGCTTCTACGACGGCATGCAGGGCTTCCTGCAGCATGCCGTGGATGAAGGCTTCCTGAAGCAGGTCCACAACGACCTGCTGATGACGGACACCACGCCCGAAGGCATCCTCGACAAGCTCGCCAATGCGCCGCGCGTATTGGTGGACAAGTGGCAGGAAAAGCGCGCGGAAACCTGATCGCGCTCCCGGCAGCTGCGCACCTGGCCGAATGTAGTCAAGCTCGATATTCACGGGGAACTTGCTGCCGTGCACCGCCAGCGCATTGTAGCTGTATGGATCTGCAAACGGCGTCAACGGATCGGCAGGGAAGCGGTTGTACGGCACAACTCGACCACTCGGAAACCGGTAGCTGCCAACCTTCAACTGCAGCATCGTCTCCGGTTTCTCTCGCGCGAGTTCGCCCAGATCAGGCGTGTTTTGCCCTGAAACCAGCACGATGGCGTTGTCCAGTCTCTATCAGAACGATGAGCCCGGCTCCCTCAGGAAAGCGCTCTCTTCCTCCGTATCCCGCCGCCCCAGCAAAGCATTGCGATGCGGAAAGCGCCCAAAGCGCTCGATCACCGCACGGTGCCTGATCGCCCACTCGACCACGTCCACCCTGCCCTCGCTCTCCGCGCGCAGCGTTGTCATCAGCTGCACGGCGATGTCCTGGTCGGCAAGCGCTTCGGAGTGCTCGAACGGCATATAGCAGAACATGCGGTGGAATGGCGTTGGCAGCAGGCGATCGGCGCCGCTCTCCACCATCTGGCGGGCCGTCGCCAGCGCCTGCGCGTCAGAGGCGAAGCTGCGCGGATCGCGGCGAAAGACGTTGCGCGGTACCTGGTCCAGCACCACGATGCGCGCGCATGCACCCTCGGGAGTCTGCACCCAGCCGGCATGGGCGCCGGCGCGCGTCGCTTCCCACAGCGGCAGGAAGGCTGCGCGCATTGAGGCGTCGAAGTCATCGGACTTGGTGAACCACTGTGCGCGCGAACTGTTCCACTCTGGCGAGCCGGGCGCGCCAAACCAGAAATCGAGCACACGCCCGGCGTCGGCGGGCAAGTCAGTGACAGCGTCGAGATTCGTATTGGTCATGGCGGAGTGGCGGATAGCCTGATCGACGGCGTGGCCGTCAACGCGGTACATTGCGCATCCAGTCGGCGGTACCGAAGAAGGCCTGCATCAGGCGCAGTTGCAAGTCTTCGGGCAGGCCCACGTCCTGCATGGCCAGCGCCATGCAGCGCATCCACTGGTCGCGCTCGCTGGTGCCGATCTCGAACGGCATATGGCGCGCGCGCAAGCGCGGGTGGCCAAAGCGCTCGATAAAGTGATTGGGGCCGCCCAGCCAGCCGCACAGGAACCAGAACAGCTTGTCCCGCGAGCCATCCAGGGAGGCGGGATGCATGGAACGGAGCCCCTTGAACTCGGCTTCGAGATCCATCAGGTCGTAGAAACGATCGACGAGTTCACGCACGCGCGCCTCGCCGCCGATCAGTTCATAGGCGCTCACTTCGGTGGCGGCGGATTCTTCAGGTTTGGATTCGGTACTCATAAGACACTCGGAAATTCTTGAGGCACGGGCTGCACGAGCGGCGCGAAAACCGCTCAGGCTTCACGCAGGGTGGCCAGCGCAGGTTGCCGCAGCACCTCGCGCAAACCCAGCCAGCCGCCCGCGAAAGCGCACAGCATGCCAGAAAGCACGCCGGCGGGCACGATCCAGCCATTGAAGCGGAACGGGAAATCGAATACGAACTGCGACAACCCCCAGCCCACGGCAATCGCGCCCAGGCTGGCCAGCAGGCCCGCCAGGCCACCCACCACCAGAAACTCGGCGTACTGGGTCTGCCGCACCATCGCCGCGGACGCGCCCAGCGCCTTGAGCAGCCCGGCATCGCGCTTGCGCTCGTCGCGCGCGCCGGACAGCGCCGCATAGAGCACGGTGACACCGGCCGCCAGCGTGAACACGAACAGGAACTCCACTGCCGCAATGACCTGGTCGAGCACGTCCTGGATCTGGCGCAGGATCAGGTCGGTGTTGACCACCGTTATGTTCGGGAATGCCGCCACCAGCTGGTTGCCCAGCGCGGCCTGCCGGGCCGGCAGGTGGAAGGCGGTGATGTAGGTCTGCGGCATGCCCTGCATGGCGGCGGGCGGCAGGATGACGAAGAAGTTCACCCGCATCGAGCCCCAGTCCAGCTTACGCAGCGACGTCACCGGCGCCTCCACCGACTGCCCGGCCACATCGAAGCGCAAGGTATCGCCCAGCCGGATCCCCAGCGTCTTGGCGATGCCCTCCTCCACCGAGGCCCCGGCCTTGCCGCCGCCGAGCCAGTTGCCCGCCACCACGCGGTTGCCCGCCGGCAGCGCGTCGGTATAGGACAGGTTGAACTCGCGCTCGACCAGGTTGCGGGCACGGCCATCCGGGAAGCGCTCAGCGCGCACCGGCTGGCCGGCGATATGCGTCAGACGTCCGCGCACCATCGGGTACAGCAGGTCGTCGATGCCGGCGTGCTGCAGCATGCCGGTCAGGGGCGCGCGCTGGTCCGGCTGGATATTGATGATGAAACGGTTGGGCGCGTCCGCCGGCGTGGCATTGCGCCATGAGGAGATCAGGTCGTTGCGCGTCATGCCAAGCAGCAGCAGCGCCATCAGGCCCACCGCCAGCGCGACCGTCTGCAGCACCGTGACGCCGCGCCGGCGTTCCAGCACCGCCAGCGCGAAGCGCCAGCCCACGCTGCCGCGCGCCAGGCGGCCGCCGCGCATCAGCCGCGCCAGCGAGGTCAGCAAGCCAAGGGCCAGCAGCGCGAACACGGCGCCTGCGGCCACGAAGCCGCCGGCGGTGGTCAGCCCCAGCTTGAGATCGCGGGCTGCCACCAGCAGCAGCGCCACGAAGGCGCCAAGGCCCAGCCCGTAGGCAATCCAGGTCGACACAGGCGGCGCGCCGATGTCGCGGCGCAGCACGCGCAGCGGCGGCACCCCGGTCAGCGCCAGCAGCGGGGGCAGCGCAAAGCCGGCCAGCAGGACAATGCCCGCCAGCAAGCCCACCACGGCCGGCAGGACCGAGGGCTGCGGCAACGTCACGGTGAGCAGGTTGCCCAGCGAGAGCAGCAGCCCGTAGTGCGCCAGGTAGCCCAGCGCCACGCCGGCGGCCGCGCCGCCGATGCCCAGCAGCAGGAACTCCAGCCCGAAGGCCTGCAGGATCTCGCGGCGCGACAGGCCCATGCACTTGTAGACCGCGCAAGCGTCGGTATGGCGCTGCATATAGCGGCGCGCCGACATGGCGATCGCCACCGCCGCGATCATCGACGACAGCACCGCCACCAGCGACAGGAAGCGTTCGGCCCGGTCCAGCGTGGCGCGCATTTGCGGCTGGCCGGATTCGAGCGACTCGACACGGGTGTTGCGCAGCGCGCGCTTGTCGATCTCGGCGACTGCCCACTGCTGATAGGCCTGCGCGGCGGCGTCGGGGCCGGCTACCAGCAGGCGGTATGTGACCCGGCTGCCCCAGCCGACCAGCCCGGTGGCTTCCAGGTCCGACAGCGGCAGCATCACGCGCGGCGCGAAGTTCATGAAGCCGGCACCGCGGTCCAGTTCCTGTGTGATGATGCGTTCGATGCGAAAACCGCGGCTGCCCAGCTGGATGGTGTCGCCCAAGGCCACGCCGAGAGAATCGAGCAAGGCCTCGTCCACCCAGACCGTGCCTGCCGCAGGAATGCCGGTGGCTGGCGCATCCGGCCCGCCACGCTCAGCCGCCACCTTGACCTGCCCGCGCAGCGGGTAGCCGGTGCCGACGGCCTTGAGCGCGGCCAGTTGCGAAGCGGCCTCCGCCGGCACCGCGCTGGCCTTGCCCTGCGCGGCTGCCTTGGCCGGCGCGCGCGCGCTCGCCATGCTGGGAAAGGTGACGGTCTGCGTCGTGACCAGGCCCGCCTGGGCGGCATGCGCAGCGAAGACGGCATCGAACGGCTGGTCGGACACGATCAGCACATCGGAGGCGATCATCTGGCGCGCATCGCGCTCCAGCCCGAGCCGCATGCGGTCGGCCAGGAAGCCCACGCTGCTGAGCGCCGCGACCGCCAGCACCAGCGCGAACAGCAGCAGGTTCAGTTCGCCGGCGCGCCAGTCGCGCCGCGCCATGCGCAGTGCCTGGCGCCAGGGCGAGAAGCGCGCCGGGCTGGCGCCGGACGGCATGGCGGCGGCGATGGCGGGAACAGTCCGGGAAGCGGGTTCTGAAGACATGGATCAGTTATCTCTTGTTATCTCTTGTCCGTGCACGTGCATCATGGCGGCCTGCCGGGCAGGCCGCGCGGGTATCGATGATATCGGGAGATATCGGCAAAACAGCAAGCGGCAAAACAGCAGGTCCGGGCGCCTCGCCATGCTGACGGCGGATGGCTGGCGGACACTCGCCAACCGGATCAGGGCCAGATTATGGCGGCGCTAGCGCCTGGGCTGGCGCCCGGCCGGCGCAGCGGCCGGCGCACGCCTGGCCAGGGCATCGCGCAAGCGGCGCACGCCGCGCCACAGCTTTGGCAGCAACCACGCCGCCACCAGCAACAACAGCGCCAGCACCACCAGGAAGACCACCGGCAGGAAAAACGCCAGCAGCAATCCGCTGCTGGCGGCCACATCTTCGCTAAGTGAGGCAGCCCAGTTCGAAAACGGTTCCGGGGATACATTGATCAGCGCGCGCGTGCCGGCCTTGGCCGCGTGGGCGGTACCGGCCAGGGTGCCGCCCACCAGTCCGGCGGCGACCATCCACTGCGGATCGAGCTGTCCGAACGCCGCGGCGGCCAGGATCGCACCGGCGGGAATGCGGATGAAGGTCTGGATGCTGTCCCAGAAGGAATCGAAGCCGGGTACCTTGTCGGCCACGAATTCGGCCAGGGCCAGCACCGCGGCCAGCGCGATCACCCACCACGACTCAAGCGCCTGCAGGCCAGGTGGCAGGTGCAGCCAGCCGGCGCGGCCCAGCGCGCCGGCCGTGAAGACGGCCAGGTAGAGGCGATATCCGCTGGTCCAGGACAAGCCCGCAGCCAGCGCGGCCGTTTCTAGCATGGCACTCCTTGCAGGGTCAGGGCCGCCGGCATGTAGCCGCCCATGCATGCAGTTTAATACGCGGGCGCGCAAGCGGCCGGAAACCGGCCCTGGCCGGGCACCGGCGTCAGCTGCCCTCCTTGCCGTCGGGGCCGTACCAGGGGAGTGCCTGCTGGGGCGTCAGGATGCCATCGGGCTCGGCCATGGTGTAGCCCGGCAAGGCCTCGATACGGCGCGCGAAGGCAGGCTCCGCCATCCGGGCCAGCAGCGCGTGCGCCCAAGGCGCGATCTGGTCATTCTTGCGCAGCGCCAGGTAGTACGCCTCGCGCGTCAGCGGCACGAAGGCCAGCCCATGGGCCTCGGCATTCATGCGCAGGCCGAACCCCACCTCGGCGCGGCCGGCATGCACCGCTTCAGCCACTTTCTCGTTGCTGAATTCGGGGATTTCGTAACCGACGACCTGGTCCGGAAAGAGGCCGTGGGTGGCCAGCAACTGGTCGAACAGCATGCGCGTGCCCGAGCTGCGCTGCCGGTTGACGAAGCGCGCCCGGGTACGGGCCAGGTCACGCAGGTCGCGGATCTCGCGCGCCAGGCCGGGCGTCACGATCAGGCCCTGCTCGCGCCAGGCGAGCCGGATCAGGCGTACGGAGGCCGGGCGCAGCCACTTGCGCAGCGTCACATGCGCCACCGAGCCGGCGGTCTGGATCGGCGAAACGTAGAAGCCAGCCACTTCGGACTGCCGCTCCTGCAGGCAGATCAGGCCCTCCACGCTGCCGCAGAACACCGTATCGAGCTGCAGCCCGCCCGGCTCCTCGTGCAGCGCGTCCGCCAGGACCTCCATGGCGGGGTCGTGGCTGCCGGAAAAACGGATGCGGGTCTGCGGCTGGGCGGCATCGTCAAGATCCGCCAGGAAGTCGACCATCGCCTTCTGCACGATCGGATCGATGGATTCGCGCAGGCGCCCTTCCGCGCGCAGCAATCGCTCGCCGAACAGCGTCAGCGAGGCACCCCGGCCACGCTCCATGTCCAGCATGCTGCGCCCGAGCATCTCCTCCCACGAGCGCATCACGCCCCAGGCATGCCGGTAGGACAACCCGATCTCGCGTGCCGCGCGATGCAGGGAGCCAGTCTCGCGCACGGCCTTGAGCAGCTGGAACACCTTGCCGTTGGAGCGGGGATTGTCATCCACGGCCACTACCGGAAACAGATCAAAGCGGAATGTCATATGAAATGCTTTTCATATTTACTTGAGAGAGGTGGCTCATCGACAATCGAATGCCTTGATTTCCACGGTATTCGCCACATTCTCACCGATCCTGTGAGTTGGTGGCAATTCTGTTTCTAAAAACATAAGACAAGGAGCGACAGTGCCGGGCTTACCCATCTCCTGCCTTTTGCCTCATATTTCCCGGCGCGCCGCCGGCTCCCTGGGCCTGGTTTGCCTGGTCACGCTGAGCGGCGCCAGTGGCACCCTCGCCGGCGAACTCAAGCTGGCTACCACCACCAGCACCGAAAACTCGGGCCTGCTCAAATTCCTGCTGCCGAAGTTCGAGCAAAAGAGCGGCGTCACGGTAAAGGTGATCGCGGTGGGGTCGGGCAAGGCGATGAAGATGGGCGAGATGGGCGACGTCGATGTGCTGCTGGTGCACGCGCGCAAGATGGAAGACGAATTCATGGCCGCGGGCTACGGCGTCAATCGCCGCGACGTGATGTACAACGACTTCATCGTGGTTGGGCCTGCCGGCGACCCGGCCAGGCTGAAGGGCGGGAAAGACGTCATCGCCGGCTTCAAGAAGGTTCCTGCGGCCGGCAGCAAGTTCATCTCGCGCGGCGACAATTCCGGCACTGACGTGATGGAGAAGGATTACTGGAAGCAGGCCGGCATCGAGCCCAAGGGGCAGCCGTGGTATGTGAGTGCGGGGCTCGGGATGGGGGAGGTGTTGACCATGGCGGCGCAGATGCCGGGATATACCCTGTCGGACCGGGCCACCTATGGCGCGTATCGCGCCAAGACCGGGCTGGCCATCTTGCTGGAGGGCGATCCGAAAATGTTCAACCCATATGGGGTGATTGCTGTTAATCCGGCTAAGCATCCGGGGACCAACTATGCGGATGCGATGAAGCTGGTGGAGTGGATTACGTCCAAGGAAGGGCAGGATACGATTGCGGCCTATAAGGTGGAAGGCGAGCAGTTGTTCTTTCCTAGTTATAAGGGGAAGTGAGGGGGTGTTTGTGCCCAAGGGCTCGGATGTGCTGGCTCTTTGGTTCGTCTTGATCGGCGTTGGCTTTTGCACCCGATAGCCATACGACATCCCCCTGCGGGGGCTGCCGGGCAGGGTTGGTTGGCTGGCGTTTGTGGGCGTTTTGCTGCGGCGTTGGTTTTTGCACCCAAAGGAATAC